>PXRR01000061.1:0-3556 GCA_003021975.1 Halobacteriales archaeon QS_5_70_17
TTCGGGCACCTCCTCGAAGTCGACGCCCTCGTCGGTGACGTGGACCGCGAGGGGGACGTCGCTCTCCCCGGCGAGTTCGACCGCCGCGTACCCCGTCGCTTTGAAGTGACGGGACATGAATCCGCCCGCGTTCGAGGAGAGCAGGCCGCCGGTCAGCGGCGACAGCCCCGTGCAGTTCATCCGCCCCGTGAAGCTCATCCGGGAGGTCTGCAGCGGTCCGGTGGCGAAGTAGAGGCGGTTCTCCGGGCCGAGCGGGTCGGCGTCGAACGGGATCCGGTCGTGAGCGAGTTTCGTCGCCACGCCGCGACCGCCGACGAACCGTTCGAGGACGTCGTCGACGTCCCGCTCTCGGGTCTCTCGCTCCGCGAGGTCGATGGTGAGCAGCGGCCCCTCGTCGTGGATCATGGGCACACGTACCGGACCACGCCACAAATACTCTGTCGGTCGCCCGACCGCGTTTCCGTCCCGCGATCCGGGTGTGGATCCGGACGCTCCGGGCGACGCGAGCGGAGGGGAACTGACTTGACCCGCCCGTGATACGTGTGCGCGTAACGATGGACGAACCCGACCGCGGTCCCGAGCGGCGCCACGGAAGCCGGAGCGAAGAGATCGCCGCCATCGTCGAGCGGAAGGGCGGCGTCGTGGAGGTCCGCGACGAGGCCGACCGCTACACCGTCGTCGGACCCGAACGGGGGACGTTCGCCGACTGGCTGACACCCATCGGCGAGCACTACGTCTGTCACCGCAACCTCGTCCCCGACATCGACGCCGAGGAGTGGTCCGTGTCGGTCGCGGGCCCGGACGGCGAGGCGACGTTCGACGTGGCGGACCTCCGGGAGTCGCTCCCGACGGTCGCGGTCGCCCACACGATGGAGTGCGCCGGCAACGGTCGCGGCCAGCACGTCCCCGAGACCGGCAGCGTCCAGTGGGGGTTCGAGGCCGCCGGGACGGCCTTCTGGACCGGGACGCCCCTGTCGTCGGTGCTGCGCGAGGTCGGCGTCGAGGGCGCGGGCGACCGCTGGCTGACGATGATCGGCGGCGACTCCCTCGAGGAGGAGGTCTTCGCGCGCTCGGTTCCCCTCGGGAAGGCCCTCGACGACTGCCTGCTGGCCTTCGGGATGAACGGCCAGCCCCTGCCCCCGGAACACGGCTACCCCGTGCGCGTCGTCGTCCCGGGGTGGTACGGCGTCAACAGCGTGAAGTGGGTCGAGGAACTCCGCGTTACGGACGCGATGGTGACCGAGGGGGCGCTCGACCGCCCCGGCAGCCACGCCCACTGGCAGCAGGACACCTACCGGATCCACCCGGAGGGTGCCGATCCCGGAGAGAACGAGTCGGTCCCGGAGGCCGACACCTGGGCGCAGTTCGAGTCCGGCGACGTCGAGCACCCCTACACGTTCGACCAGACCGTGACGTCGGTGATCGGGTCGCCCGACGGCGAGGCGCCGGTCGCCCCCCGCGGCGGGACCGTCGAGGTGCTGGGAGTCGCGTGGGCCGGCGACGACGCCGTCACCCGGGTGGACGTCTCGACCGACGACGGCGAGACGTGGGCCGAGGCGTCCCTGTTCGGTCCCGACTACGACTGCGCGTGGCGCCTGTTCCGGCACGCCTGGGACGCCGCGCCCGGCGGGCACACGCTCCTCTCGCGGGCGACCGACGAGCGCGGGCGAACGCAACCGGCGACCATCTCCCAGGACTGGGAGCGCGCCCGCGCGGGCGAGGCATTCCCGTGGAACGAAGGAGGGTACGCCGCCAACGCCTACCGCCCCAACGGGGTCAGGGTGACCGTCGAGCGCGAGGACGGCGACGGCCGGAGCGCGGAGGCGGACTGAGAGCGTCGCCCGGCGTCAGGACCCGTCGGCGTCGGCCGCGCGGTCGTTGCCGCCGCCGAGCGCGCGGACCGTCACCCCGTCGGGCAGGCGCGCGAGCGCGCTCGCCGGCCACTCCCAGTGGGCGACGGTGAACGCCGCGTCGGGGTTGGCCCCGGCCAGCGCGGCCACGCCGTCGGCGGCGGCCTCGCAGGCCGCCCGCGAGCGGCGCTCGGGCACCTCGGCGGTGAGGGGGTAGGTCTCCGAGAGCGCGCGCGGGAACGGGCCGAACGGCGGCACGAGTCGCCAGGTAGCGTCGTAGGCGTCGTTCTTCTGTCCCTCCGAGAGGAGAACCTCGCCCGCGACGTCCAGCCGTTCGAGGCGCTCCTGGTGGCGGAGCACCTCCGGCCGCCGGGCCGACTCCGCCGAGACCGCGAAGAAGGCGTCCTTGCCGACGGGGTCGGACCGCTCGAGGTCCTGGGCGTGATCCAGCAGGGTTCGGTAGCCGTCGACCATCGCGGGGTGGCCCCGCGCCCGCGCGTCGACGAGTTCCAGCAGGTTCCCCCGCCGGACGGCCTGCTTGACCCGGGCCATCTCCTCGAAGGTGACCCGGAGGTTGTGCCGGGCGAGCAGGCGCTCGCGGGTCTCGTCGTCGCAGGCGGCCACCTCCCCGGGGTCGTAGTCGGCACAGACCGGACAGGAGCAGGGGAAGTACGCCAGGTCCTCGAGGTGCTCGGTCCCTCGGACGGTGAGATAGCGGTCGTCGCGGGCGTACAGCGCGTACGCGGCGGAGTCGAAGAGGTCACAGCCCATCGCGACGGCGAGCGCGAACATCATCGGGTGGCCGGCGCCGAACAGGTGGACCGGCGCGTCCGCCCCCAGCCCCCGCTTGGCCGCGGCGACGACGTCGACGGTGTCGTCGTAGCGGTAGGCGTTCAGCAGCGGGACGACCGCGCCGACCGGGAAGACGTCGAGGTCGGTCGCGTACGCCTCGCGGGCGGCCCGCTCGCGGAGGTCGGGGTAGGTCGACCCCTGGACCGGCGCGTTGACCAGCATCTCCCCGACGTCGACCTCCTCGGCGACCGCCAGGCGCTCGCGCGTGGTCGCGAGGTCGGCCTCGGCGCGGTCGCGGTCGGCGTCCGGCGGCGTCGGGACGTCGACGGGCGTCCCGATGTCGGAGCCGACGTCGCGCTGGAACTCCAGGATCTCGCGGGTGTCGACGTCGATGTCGCCGTACTCGGCGAGCTGGAACGACCCGGAGTCGGTCATGATCGCCCCGGAGAAGTCGTAGAGGTCGTGCAGCCCCCGGGAGAGCGCCGCCTCGCGGAGGTCGTCGCTCCCGTGCAGCGAGTAGCCGTTGGTGATGAGGATCTCGGCGCCGAACTCCCGCTCGAGGTCCGCCGGCGGGATCGTCCGGATGTGCGGGTTGATCACCGGCAGGAGCGCGGGCGTCTCGACGGTGACCCCCGCCCGGGGGACCCGGAGCTCCCCGATCCGCCCCCCGGCGTCGAACGCCCGCACCTCGAAGGTGTCGCGCATGCCCGCCGTACCGCGAGCGGGTCACTAAGGGTTGCGTTCGCGTCCGCGCCGCTGGTCCGCGGCCCTCCCCCCGGTCACTCCAGCAGTTCGTAGTACAGCACGCCCAGCACGGCCCGCCCGTCCCGGACCTCGCCTTCGCGGACCGCCCGGCGCAGCGCTCCGAGGTCCGTCGTGTCGACGCGGATCGACTCGTCGGCGTCGAGGTCCTG
>PXRR01000061.1:3600-20286 GCA_003021975.1 Halobacteriales archaeon QS_5_70_17
TAGCTCGCGGCGGGCGGCCGCCGCGAGGTCCTCGCCGTCCTCGACGGTGCCGGCCGGCAGCCCCCGGTTGACCCGGCCGACGGCCTGGCGCCACTCCTCGATGACGACGACGTCGCCGCCCGGAGTCAGCGGCAGGATCACCACCGCCGGCGGCTCGGTCAGGTAGTCGAAGTCGGTCTCGATGCCGTCCGGCAGGCGCACCGTCTCGTGGCGGACGGCGAAGCCCGGACACTCGTAGGCAACCTCGCTGTCGAGGGTCTCCCACGCCAGGCCGCCGTCGCTCGCGGCCGAGCGGCGAGTCTCGCCGTCCAGTTCCTCGTTCCCGTTCTCGCCGGATCGCTCGTCCATGCGGGCGCTGCGTGCGGCCGGAGCAAAAACGGTCGCGTCCCCGCGAGCGCCGACAGCGTTTCCGGCGTCCGAACCCTGGTCGGCCGTATGCCACTCGACGACGCCGACCTGGACGCGCTCGCGGCCGCCATCGGCGCCGCTCACCGCGACGCCACGCCGATCCCCCCGCCCCGGGAGCGGTACGACCTGACGACGGCCGACGGCTACGCCGTCCAGCGCCGCTGGGTCCCCGACCACGTCGTCGGCGAGCGCGTCGGCTACAAGCTCGGGTTCACCAACCCCGCCGTCAGGCGGGAGGTCGGGGTCGACGAGCCGGTGTTCGGCCGGCTCCACGCCGGGAGCCTCCTCGAGGAGCGCGACGGCGCGTTCGTCGCCGAGACGGACCGGTACATCGCGCCGCGGGTCGAGCCGGAACTCGTCCTCAGGTTGGGCGAGCCGCTGGCCGGGCCCGCGACGGTCGCGGACTGCCGGGACGCCGTCGCCGCGGTCCACCCGGCGATCGAACTCGTCGACAGCCGGATCGAGGAGTGGGACGTCACGCCCCCGGAGGCGGTCGCCGACAACGGGCTGGCGGCCGCCCTCGCGCTCGGGGACCCGGTCGCGCCCGCCGACGCCGGCGACCTCGCAGCCGAGTCAGTGGCGCTCGCGGTCGACGGCGACCCCGTGGCCGAGGGGACGGGCGCGGCCGCGATGGACGGTCCGCTGCGGGCGCTTGCGTGGCTGGCCGAGACTCGCGGGGAGCGAGCGCCGCTGCCGGCCGGCACGCTCGTCTCGACGGGGTCGCTCACCGAGACCCGGGTCGCGGCGGGGGAGACGTTCACGGCCCGGTTCGAGCGCGTCGGCGACGTCGCGCTGCGGCTCCGGTGAGCCGTCTCGACGGTCGGCGGCGGCCGTTCTCGAAATTCTCTCCGAGACGATCCCCGTCGGCTGGTGTCGCCGACGGGGAGGAATGCGTCGCAGCGACGGCATCCGGTCACCGAAAGCCGGACGGCCGTTTCATACCCGTCAGCACGTCGTATGACGCGGATGTCGTCGGGGGGCCGGCCGCCGACCATGGTTCGTCCGCTCGCCGCGTTCCGGTGCAGCCGTTCGTGGCCGTTCCAACGGAGCGCCTTCCGTTCAGTTCTGTGACTCACGAACCGGTCTCGGCGGCGGGCACCCCTCGAAAGTATAGCCAGAACTGGAAAACATACGATCATGTGCTCGAACACGGGGGCCGTGTCGAGTTAGGAGTGAGGCGGTCGTTGGTTCAGATGGTTTGTGACCGAATTCGACCGCCTCGACGGAGGTATCGGGTGGATCGACCCGGGGTTCGTGGAGCGAGCGCGGACACCCGAGCGGATCGTCGAAGTCGGCAGTCAGCCCCGTCTTGCGGGTCGCTCACTTCGGTATCCGAACAGCGTCTCGAGAGAGCAGGTGTCGAGCGGAGTCGTACCGCCATTCGCGACTGGATCTCGCGCGGAGCGATCCCGGAGTCGGTCGCGGAGCCGTCGATCCGGACCGAATCCCTCGGAGGGCTAGTCGACGTGGCGATCGACGCCGACACCAGGGCGGTCTGCGATCCCGACCGCGAACTGTACGCCGTCTCCACGGAGGCGGCGACGTACTACTTCGAGGACGCCGGCTGGTGGTTCGACGAACCGACGGAGTGATCCCGGACGGGTACGCACTCGCGGTTCGAGTTCGGGAGGCGACGGAGTTCACGCCGCTTCCAGTCGATAGAGCGCCCCCGTCGGTCCCTCGCCGTCCTCCAGGTAGTCCGACGACGCCCGGTCAGTGAAGTAGACGCCGTCGTCGGTCACCAGCGGCGTGCTCGTCACCCAGCCGTCGGCGGCGATGCGCCAGCGCTCGGTGCCCTCCCGCTTGTCGACGGCGTAGAGGTGGCGGTCGTAGGACCCCGCGAGAACTGACTCGGCGGTGACAGTCGGACAGCCCAGTAGCCGGCCACCGGTGTCGAACCGCCAGCGCTCCGCGCCGGTCGCGAGATCGAGCGCGTACAGCCGCGAGTCGTGGCTGCCGACGTAGACGGTGCCCGTCGAGGGTTCGATCGAGGGCCCGGACATCACCAGGCCGTCGGTTGCCGCGCGCCACTCCTCCTCGCCGGTCGCCAGGTCGACCCGGTAGACGCGCTCGTCCCACGACCCGAAGACGGCGCTCCCATCGTGGGCCGCGACCGGTCCCTTGATCGCTCCGCCGGTCCCGAAGGCCCACTCGAACTCGAGGTCGGGGTAGGTCCACGCGTAGAGGGTGCCGTCGTTGGAGCCGACGACCAGACGGCCCGCCTCGCGGTCGATCGCGGCGGTGGAGTGGGGGTGGTCGGTCGGCCGCTCGCCCTCCCACTCGACCTCGCCGGTGACCGCGTCGACGGCGAACATCGAGCCGTCGGGCGGGTGGAACTCCACGGCGATGTAGACCGTCCCGTCGCGGTACCCCGGGCTCGATCCGATAGCGCCGCCCAGCGGCGCCCGCCAGTAGCGCTCGCCCGTCTCGAGGTCGATCGCGTAGAGCGCACCGTCGTAGGCGCCGACGTAGACGGCGCCGTTCGCGATCGCCGGCGTGCCGTGGATCCCCCGCCCGTCGGTGTCGGTCTCGGCCGTCCAGCGGACCTCGCCGCCGGGCGTCACCGCCCTGAGTTCGCCCGTGTCCCCCGGAACGACGACGTCGCCCGTGGGCGCGCGGACCGGACTCGCCTTCGCCGCGGTGTGATCACCCGTGTTCACCTCCGGGAGCCGCCAGTCGACGGTCACTGATTCGGGAACCGTCGCCTCGGGGTAGACGCCTCGTCGTCGCAGTCCGCCCCGGAACTGCGCGTCCGCGCTCGCCGCGGGCGACCCGTCGACGTCGACGCGTCCCGGCACGCCGAACAGCGTCCGCTCGACCGTCGCACAGCCGGCCGATCCAGCCGCCGCAGCCACGCTCGCCGCGCCCGCCGCCCGCAGGAACTGCCGGCGGGACCCGTCCTCGTGCATGCTCCCCGGTGAGAGGCGGGCGGCGGGCATGACTGTTCGGGGACCGGAAGTCCGGCGCGAGACGACCGGGCGACGGCACCCCTCGCGGGACCGCCGATCGCTCACTCCCGGCGGTCCTCGCGCTTCTCGCGCTCCTCGGAGGCCTCGCTGCCGTCGGCGACGGCGACGTCCTGGGGCGCCTCGCGGACGTTCTCGTATCCCAGCGCGACGATCCGGGCTGCCAGCCAGACGAGCACGAGCGCGATGGCCGTCTGGAGGGCGCCGGCGACCGCCGAGATCAGGATAGAGCCGTCACCCCAGTTCCCCAGGAGGAACTTCCGGTAGACGTTCTGGTAGAGCGCCAGGTACAGCAGCGCCAGGATCGTTACCGAGAGCATCGCCACCATCGGGCCGCCGGTGCTGACGAGCCGTTTCCGCTCGTCTTTGTTCACCAGCCACAGCGTCGCCGTCAGGAGCGCGAGCACCGCCAGCGTCTGGTTGGCGCCGCCGAACAGCGGCCAGAGGTTCGCCCAACTCCCCGAGGCGACCAGCAGGTACGCCGGGAGCACCTGCACCGCGGAGTTGACGTACCTGTTCGCGGCGTACTCCTGGGTCCGGGTCTCCGGGGTGCCGACGATCTCCTCGAGCACGTCGCTCCCCAGCCGGACGGCGGTGTCGGTGCTCGTCGCCAGGAAGCTCACGAGGACGAGTCCCATGGACGCCGCCGCGATCCCCTCGCCGACCCCGAACGCCGCGTTGAGGATGATCCCGCCGCCGGTCCCGAAGTTCGGCAGGGCGAGTTCGATCCCGCTCCCGGCGGGGACCTCCGCGTACACCGCCACCGTCGTCAGTACCACCGTCGCGAGCAGGTCCTCCGCGAGCATCCCTCCGTAGCCGATCGCCCGGGCGTCCGACTCCTGGTCGAGCTGTTTGGCGGTCGTCCCCGAGGAGCCCAGCGAGTGGAAGCCGCTGGTGCTCCCGCAGGCGATGGTGACGAACAGGTCCGGAGAGAGCGGCGCCGTCGCGAGGTCCGGGTCGCCGAAGGACCCCTTGTAGGCGGGCAGCGACACCTGGAGGGTCTCGGTCGCGCCCAGCGACATCCCGACGACGACCGTGAACAGCGTCCCGCTGCCCCCGACGTACAGCAGGCTGGAGGTGAGGAAGCCCCGGGGCTGGAGCAACACCCACACCGGGAGGACGCTCGCGACGACCCCGTCAGGAGAATCACCGGGACCCAGAGCGCGATGTCGCCGCTCTCGAGGACGGGCGACAGCGGGCTCCCGGCCGGCAGGACGATCGTCCCGTCGGGGTACGGGCCAAAGGCGCCCGCCCCGGGGGTCCAGCGCGATCGGGTAAGTGACGCCCACCCAGACGCCGCCGAACACCGTGGCGACGAACGCGGCGGCCCCGGGCAGGAAGGGGAGGTCGGGCTGATAGAGGTAGACCCCGAAGATCAGAGCCAACACGATGTAGATCGTGCTCGCGGTCGCCGACTGGGGGTAGGCGGTGAACACGAGCGCGATCACCAGTGCGAAGACTGCGATGACGAGTACGAGCGTCGGGAAGGCGAACCACAGCAGGAGGTTCTTCCCGTGCTCGCCGACGTACTCGCCGATGATGTAGCCGATGGACTTCCCCTCGTGGCGGACGCTGGCCGACAGCGACATGAAGCCGTGGACGGCCCCGAGCAGGTTCCGGATCGCGATCCACAGCAGCGCCGGGAGCCACCCGAACGCGGCCCCGGCCGTGATGGGGCCGACGATCGGCGCACCGCCCGCGATGCTCGAGTAGTGGTGCCCCAGGAGGACGGGCTTCGAGGCCGGGACGTACTCCTGCCCGTTCTCGTACTTGTGGGCCGGCATCTCCCGCCGGTCGTCCAGGTCGACGAACCGGGCGAGGTACCGACCGTACCCGACGTAGCCGGCCGTGAACAGTACCAGAACGACTCCCGCTAGGACGATCGCCTGAACTATGCCCCCTTAGTGACGTCCGGCGAGGATCCGCGTTGAGCCGGCATATCCAGCCGGGGCGGTCGACACGGAAGCGCCTTCGATTGAGCGGCCGAGAGACTGCCGCTGGCGGCTGATATCTAGGCGGTCGTGACGCGCCCTCGCAGCACCTGAATCGCGGGTTGCGCCGGCAACCGATCCGGTTACGTGTCCCACGCCCGATCCCGACTGCCGATCGACCCGCGGAGTGGCGACGGCGGCCGCCGAAGTACCGCGGCCACCGACCTCGGCTCGGAATCGAGGGCGATCCCCTTGGCTCCGCGAGCGGGATCCCGGGGGGTACGACGTCGCCGCGCCCGCCGACGGCGTCGACGCGCTTACCGAGACGGCCCACGTGGACGATCCGGAGTCTCCGAGGAGGGCAACGGGGAGAGGTCACCGACGCGACGACCCTCGCGGGGGAGTGCGCGCGGCGGCCGAGCGGTTCCGGCGGTCGCCCGTTCGGAGCCTCCCTTCAGAGCTTCCCGGCGGCGCGGGCCTGCTCGGCCCGCTTTTGGCCCTGTTCGAGCCGCCGTTCGACCGCCGCCGCGACCGGCGTCGGCAGGTCCTCGCCGGCGTCCGGGAGGCCGTCGGCGATCCGGTCGAGGCGGGTCAGCACGTCCGCGAGGCGGTCGTCGGCCCCGGCAGCGTCGCCCGCCGCGGCCCGCTCGCTCGCGCGGGCGGCCGCGCTCGCGACCGCTTCGAGGGCCCGCGCCAGTCCCCGGGCGCTCCCGGGCGTGGGCGGATCGCCGGGGTCGGGCGTCGCCCGCCCGGACGCCCCCCCGTCGGCCGGGGGGCCCCGGTCCCCGCTTCCGCCTCGGTCCCCGTCACCGTCGTCGCTGCCGCCCCCGTCCGACCGCCCGAGGCCCTCCGCCGCCCGGACCCGGCCGCCAGTCTCCTCGAACAGCGCGGCGAGATACGAGGCCAGCGACGCCGCGCCCGTATCGGGGCGGTCGACGGTCGCGACGGTCTCCTCGCCGGGGTTGACCCGGAAGGCGCCGATCTCCCCGTCCACGTCGACGACCTCGGCCGTGTAGGCGCCGGCGCGGTGGACGTAGGCCGCGTCCGGACCGTCGAGGGGGGCGTCGTAGACGCGGCCGCCGAAGTCGTCCTCGACGGCCAGACGCGTCAGGTCGGCGTCGGTACCGTCGGCGTCGACTCGAAGCTTGACGGCGTCCGCGGCGGCGGTCAGGGCGACGGTCCCGCCGACGCCTGCCCGGACTGGGCCCTCCTCGTCGGCGTCGCCGGGGCCGTCGCTCCCGCGTCCCTCGGCCGTAGGTTCCCCGTCGGCGGTACGCTCCGGCACCGTCACACGCTCGCTGTGCGGCGCGAACCCCGGTCCGTCGACCGTCAGGCGGTGCTCGCCGGGCGGGACGTCCCGCAGCGCGAGCACGCCCCGGGAGGTCGGCACCGCGACGGGATCGCTCTCCAGCAGGCAGACTGCCTCGACGGGCGGCGCCGTCGTCGTGATCCCCTCGCCGTCGGGGGCGTCCGCGTCGGCGACCGCCTGCTCTACCACGGCGACGACCTCCTCGACCGACCGGGGCGCGCCGACGGCCTCGTAGCGGTCGGCCAGCGCCGACCGGTGGGTCGGGTCGGTGATGTCCTCGGCGGGGTTCTCGTACCGGGGCTGCTCCCACGGGACCCCCGCCGTCGTGATGTGACCGGCCATCGCGTCCTCGACGAACCCCGGCACTGCGAACTCGAAGCTCAACTGCGGGCCGGTGAACGCCGCGACGTCTTCGAGTTCGGTCGTCGGGGCCAGCCGGTAGCCGACGGTCGCCGCGCCGCTCTCGGCGTCGTCGGTCTCGTCCGCCTCGACGGTCTGTTCGCCGCTTCCGCTCGCGCGTCCCTCGCCGTCGGTCCGGCCCTCGAAGACGAACACCGGTCCGCTCTTCCGTCGAGGGAGATCGGAGGGGGGCGCGGCCAGGTCCTCGAACGAGCGGACCACGAGTGCCTCGTCGAGCAGCGCCTCCGGGCCGACCGAGGGGAGGCGCTCGTGCTCGTAGAGCGGGTCCCCGTCGAGTTCCGGTACGGCGTAGGGCAGCCGACCGCCTTCGTCCCGGGGGAGGCCGTAGGCCGCCGGGAGTTCGGCCACCGACTCGACGGCCTCGAGTGCGCTGTTGGTGACGTCGGCGGCGGTGTCCTCGGCCGGGAGCCGCTGGAAGCTGTCCGGGCGGTCGTTGACCGACAGCGCGCTGGAGTGCGAGCCCAGTTCCGGGAGGATCCGGGGCGCCGGTCGGTCGGGGTCGAGGAACTCGTTGTTCGGCACCGACCGGGAGTGGGCGCTGGCGACGTACAGTTGCGGGTCGTCCGTCTCCAGGTCGACGAAGACGTGGACGACCTCCCAATCGTGCCAGTGGAAGTTGGTCGCGAACTGGTCGAACGCCGAGTACAGCCAGTACTGGACGACCGCCAGCGGCGAGTCGGCGTACCGGACGACGTTGTAGAAGACCGCCGGGTCGGGGGGCCGTCCCTCCCGCTCGAACCGCCGTGTGTACCCCTCTAGCGCGTCGAACCCGTCGACGACCCGTCGGCCGTTCCGGCTGCTCGCGTATGGCCGCGGGTCGGTCGGGAACCAGCGCTCGCGGGCGTCGAAGTACAGCGTCGGCGCGAACCGCTCGGCGAGCCGCCGGCCCTCGTCGCCGCCCACGGATTCCGTGGGGGCGTCGGCCGCGTCGTCGAGCGCACCCAGCCCCGCGACGCCGGCGCCCCCGGCCACGCCGGCCCCGCCGACGACTTTCAGCAGGCCCCGACGGCTCAGTTCGGGCGCCACGGGATCACCTCCGGTCGCCGTCGCGCCGCGTCTGCGCCGCCGGTTCCCGCCGGGACCGATCAGTCGATCGAACGTCCGTCATCCGTGATCTACTCTCGCCTGTGACTACCCGGGGATATGCTTTGCCGCTCGATAGATTACCCCCGGGTCGGCGATTCCCGGCGGCGGTCGGGGTCGGAGCGAAGGGGTTAATTCGTTGAATGAACATTCAATCAATAGTGGCGCACGAACTCTTCGAGGATCCCGACACGACGCGGGAGGCCATCATGGAGGCCACCTACCGGGCGCTCTGCGGACACGGCTACACCAATCTCACGATCCAGCGAATCGGCGACGAGTTCCCCAAGAGCAAGTCGCTGGTCTACCACCACTACGACGGGAAGGACGACCTGCTGCTGGACTTCCTGGCGTACCTGCTCGAGCACTTCGAGGCGAAGGTCCCCCGGGAGGAGTACGAGGACGCGGCGGCCCACCTCCAGGCGGTCATCGAGTACGTCCTCCCGGACGACCTCGACGAGGAGCGCCGCGACTTCACCAGTGCCATGATCGAGTTGCGCGCGCAGGCGGCCCACGACCCCGAGTACCGCGAGCACTTCACCCGGAGCACCGAGTTCTTCCACCGGCGGCTCGCGGCCATCGTCGAGCGGGGGATCGAGGAGGGCGTCTTCCGGGAGGTCGACCCCGACCGGGTCGCGTCGCTGCTGCTGGCGACCATCGACGGGGCGCGCCTCCACCGGGCCACCGCGGACGTCGAGGGGACGATTCCGGCCGTCAGAGAGGAGCTGCGCGAGTACACCCGGACGCAGCTGCTCGCCGAGGGAAGCGGCGAGAGCGAGAACGGACGCGAGAGCGGGGGCGGACGATGAGCCAGGGGGTCGATCGCGACCGCGCGGTGAACGTCACCGACGGCGCGCTGATCAAGCCGCTCGTCGCCCTCTCGCTGCCGATCGTCCTGACGAACCTGCTGCACGTCGGCTACAACCTCGCCGACACGTTCTGGGTCGGGCGACTCGGACAGCCGGCGGTGGCCGCGCTCTCGTTCTCCTGGGCGATCGTCTTCCTGGTCATCAGCCTGGCGCTCGGTTTCTCTGTCGCCGGGACGGTCCTCGTCGCCCAGAACAAGGGGGCGGGCAACGCCGACCGCGTCGGCCACATCGCCGGCCAGACGATCACCTTCGTGCTCCTGGTCTCGGCGCTGATCTCGCTGGTCGGCTTCGCCCTCGCGCCGTGGCTGCTGGAACTGGTCGGGGCCGTTCCCGGCACCGAGGCCTACGGCTTCGCCGTGACCTACACGCGGACGATGTTCCTCGGGTTGCCGTTCGTCTTCGGGTTCTTCATGTTCCAGTCGCTGCTCCAGGGGTGGGGCGATACGCGGACGCCGCTGTACCTGATGGCCTTCGGCGTCGCCCTGAACGTGTTGATCGACCCCGTGTTCATCCTCGGGTTCAGCGACAATGCGCTGTTCGGTTGGCTCGGCCTCGACGGCCTCGCGGCGACGCTGTACGCCGCGACCGGCTTCGAGGGCTTCGGCGTCCAGGGGGCGGCGCTGGCGACGGTCCTCACCCGCGGGATCGGCGCGGCGGTCGGGCTCTGGCTGCTGTTCTCCGGGCGCGTCGGGATCCAGGTCTCGCCGGCCGACTTCCGGCCGCGCCTGACGACGGTCCGGAAGCTGTTTCGCATCGGCGCGCCCGCGAGCGTCGAGATCAGCACGAAGGCCTCGAGCGTGACGATCCTGACCGCGCTGGTCGCGCTCGCGGGATCGGAGGCGGTCGCGGCCTACGGGATCGGAACCCGGATCACCTCGATGGTCGTCCTGCCGGCGCTCGGCCTCGCGCGCGGTGTCGAGACCGTCGTCGGACAGAACCTCGGCGCCCGCCAGGTCGAGCGCGCGAAAGGCGGCGTGTTCGCCGCAGCCGGGCTCATCACCGCCTGCCTGCTCGCGTTCACCGTCGGCGTCTTCACCTTCGCGGAACCGATCGTCGGCGCCTTCATCACCGGAACGGGCGCCGGAGCGGTCACGGCCATCGGCGCCGAGTACCTCCGCGTCGTCGGGCTCTCATACGTCTTCCTCGGCGTGTTCTACGTCCTGCAGGGCGGGTTCCGTGGGAGCGGGAGCACCCAGCTCGCGATGGTCTTCGCGCTCATCGGCTTCATCGTCTTCCGGGCGGCGTTCGCCTACGCCTTCTCGGTCCCGCTGGGGTACGGCGCCACCGGCGTCTGGTACGGCGAGGCGACCGCGAACGTCCTGATGGTCGTCGTCGCCGGCCTCTACTTCCTCCGGGGCACGTGGACCGAGAACGTCGTCGACGACGCCGGACCGGAGAGCGGACCCCGCGGGGACCCCGCCGGCGGATCCGACGGCCGACCGGCCCCGAACGGCGGTCGCGACTCCGACGCGGGGCCGTGACCCGACCGGGGCAGCGGTCCGGACGGTCCGCGCGTAACGCGCCAGAGGCGCGAGGACACTCTCGGGCGCAGACCGCTGGACGTCTCGGGAGACGTTCGTTCGCGACCGGAACAGGAGGGGAGCGCGGACCGCCGACGCACTCGCGTTCGACGAGGTGAGTGCGAGCGGGTGCGTCCACGACCGACCTGCCGGACTCGCGTGCCGCGTCGCGGCGGCGCTGATCCGGTTCCGTTCGTTACGGTGGGGTCTTCGCTCCCGTCGGTCCGAGTACGGCGGGTGAACCGTCGGCAACTCATCGCCGCGGCGGCTGTTGGAACGGTCGCGACTCTCGCGGGATGTCAGACCGGGGACGGCGGGGAGGAACCGGAACACCTCGACGGCGAGTGAGTCCTCCGCGGTCGGGTCGTCGACGCGGACGACCTCGCGAGTGACGCGTCGAGAACCGGTCGGAGGACCGGGAGAGCGCGGCGGCTTGAGCGACGGTACCGGCCGGCGAGTCCTGGGACCTACAGCTCGGGGGACAGTCTTCGGCGAGCAACCGGGGGTATACGCCGAATCCGAGGCCGGCGCCGTCTCCGGGCCGTGGCGTCCGGCCGACTGCCGGCGCCTCTCCGAGACAGTCAGTATCGCCGACGGTACGCCGCGCCTGGACGCGGAGTGACGCGAGGAGTGACCGCTCACCCCGCCTGACGGTACCTGCGGGCCGCGCGGGACGCGAGAACGCGTCCGTTCCGAGCGTCGCCGACGAATTCAAAAGCGGGGGGAGTCCCCGACCGCGAAACCAGTGACAGTCCGCCGGACTACAGGGGAGGGGGGATCCTGCTCCGACGGCGTCTATCACGTCGGCCGGAGGGAGAATAAACGTCACGGCTACATCTGTAGTCCGGTTCGATTTACAGTCTCTCGGACCAAACGTTCTCCGGCCGGAATAATCCGTGCGAGGCGAGCGAGACGCCCCAGCGAGCCTGCGCCACAGTCCGCTGACCGCCCCTTTTCCGCGGTGTCCTCTCGATCCCTCCCGTCGCTGCTCCCTACTACGTCCCGCGATTATCTCGGATCCCGCGTACCGTCGACCCGGACATGATGAACGAGATACACAGGAGGTCGGTGCTCGGAGCGATCGGCGCCCTCGCCGCAACCGGAGTCACCAGCGCGACGGCTTCGGCCGCGGAGCCCGGCGCGACGATCAATGAGAGTAACGGCGGGACGCGGTCGGGGAGAGCGGCGACACCAACGAGTACGACGTCGTTCTGGACACTCAGCCCTCGGCCGAGGTGACTATCCCAGTCGAACCCGACGAGCAGGTCGCCGTCGATCCGGATCCGTCGAGCTTCAATCCAAACAGGCCAAATAGACGGGACGAACCTCAGACCGTCACAGTGTCGGCGGTCGACGACACTCGGGCTCTCGAGGGCGAAGACGGAGCCCACACGGGGACGATCACCCACTCGCTGTCAGCGTCGAGCGGAGATGGGGATTACAACGACGTCACGGTCCCAGACGTAACGGTGTCTATCACCGACGACGTCTTCTCGGAACTGGAGGGACCGATCGACTCGATCGGCACAGACGAGAACGGCGAGAGAACGCCGACTGTGATGGGCATCACGGCCGACATTTCGGACGCCACGAACGCCTCACCGACGACCTCGCTCACGTTCGATCAACTCACGGATCCTACCCCGCTCCCCGGTCGCGGCGATACCCCGGGATTCAAACACGGGACGGTGAAAACGGAGGGGGCCGAGCGAACCGAACAGTTACGTCGCCGCGAACGGAGCCTGAAACGACAAAACGAGCGCCTCGAAGAATTCGCCAGCGTCGTTTCCCACGACCTCCGGAATCCGCTGACCGTCGCGGAGGGACGACTGGCGCTGGCCCGCGAGGAGTGCGAAAGCGAACACCTCGACGCCGTGACCGACGCACACGACCGAATGAGCGCGCTCATCGGGGATCTCCTGACGCTGGCCCGTGAAGGCGACCGCTTGAGCGAGACGGAGGCTGTCGATCTCGCGGATCTCTCCGAGAACTGCTGGCGGAACGTCGGGACAGCCGACGCGACGGTTCGAACGCCCGTCGACCGTATGATCCAGGCCGACCGGAGCCGCCTCGCACAACTGCTGGAGAACCTGATCCGGAACGCGATCGAACACGGCGGCGAGGACGTGACCGTCACCATCGGGGGATTGGGCGACGGGTTCTACGTCGAGGACGACGGTCCGGGCATCCCGGAGGACGAGCGCGACAGCGTGTTCGACGCGGGCTACTCGACGGCCGACGAGGGGACCGGCTTCGGACTCTCGATCGTCAAACAGGTGGCCGACGCACACGGCTGGGACATCGACGTCGCTGACGGAGCCGATGGCGGCGCACGGTTCGAGATTACTGGAGTTGGGCTCTCCGGATGAGCCCTTTTCTGGCAGTTGGATTCCGTTCCACTGGCTGATGTGGGACATCTCTCTCGACGAGTCCCCGGCAAATCCCCCGCTCGGAATCGGTACGAGCCGTGGGGGAGACGCACGAGCGTGGGATCGAGCAGGTCGCCGAGCCCAAAGAACCGATCCGTGGCGAGAGAGGGTTCGAACGTGCTGGGCTCGGCCACCGGAGCTACGACTACATCTTTGGCCCCTGTACTCGACGATCAGGGGGGAAGTCCAAGCGGTCGCCGGGGCAACGCGCGATATCACCGAGCGCGAGGAGGCCGAGGGGGCACTTCGAAAGAGCGAGGAGCGGTTCCAAGCGCTGGTCGACGTCGACTCGGGCGTCGCGTATCGCGCGAGGCCCGACTGGAGCGAAACGTGCCATCTCGAAAGGCGCGATCAGGGTGTCGGTACGCGAGGGCTCTTGCGAAGCCCGTGACGGCGTCGGGGTGCGCGTGCGACGCAGTCTCAACAGTCGGAGGCACGGTGAGATTCACGACCGGAGTGCTGCCGCCTCGTGAATCCTGAGCGTGTGCGGGAGAAGTGGGCCGGCGCAGATTCGAACTGCGGTTACGGCCACCCGAAGGCCGAAGGATACCAAGCTACCCCACCGGCCCGCATTCGGATCCAGGACCAGCGGCCTGTTAACCCTTCCGTCTCGCTCCGACTGCGGCTACCCGGTGACCGTCAGGTAGACCGCGACGGCCGCCAGCCCGATGCCGGCGGCCTTCCGCGGGGTGACCGTCTCGCCGAGGAAGACCACGCCGAGGACGGAACTCCCGACGAGGAACATCCCGTAAATGGGGGTGACGGTGCTGACCGGGCCCAGCGAGAGCGCCCGGTAGTAGGCGATGATGCCGACCGAGAGGAAGACGCCCGCCCCGAGGATGTACGGAGGACGTCCGCCGAGAGGGCGGCAGTCGGCTCCTCGTGGCGCAGGAGGACGACCGCCAGCGCGGCCCCGGCGAGCATCGTGTTGGCGATCAGGGCGACGACCGTACTCGGGACGCGCTGGGTGGCGATCCGCGCCAGCGGGGTGAAGGCGCTGTACCCGACGAGCGCGAGCACCGCCCACGGGAGGTAGCTACGCATACGCCCGCCGTAGTGCGCCGCCGGGAGATAGCTGCCCCAGGCGGCAAGCCTCCCCGCGACCACAGAACGTGGTCCGGGTCGGCGTCCGATCGTCGGCCCCCGACCCGCTCGACGGCGGTCGCTCTCCGGGCGGGTCCCGGGGTCCTCCAGACCTTCGAGTGACTGTACTACGTCTATTCCCGATCCGGACGTACTGGTACCCGTGTTCGGAACCTCGCGGAGCGGACCGTCCGGTCGGGACGAATCGACCGACCGTTCGATCGCGCGGTCGACGCTGGGGCGGGCCGCGCGGGGCCCGTTCGGGGGCGTCCTCGCGTTCATGGCCTTCGATAACCTCCGGACCCTCGACGAGCGGGTCGCGTACGCCGAGGCGAAGGGCGCGCCGGCGGCCGAGCGGACGGTCCCGGCGCTCAGCCTCGACCTCCTGTTCGGCGGGGTCGGGGGAGCGCTCTGGCGGCTCCCCTCGGCGGCCGCGGTGGCGGTCGCGACCTTCCTGGGGAGCGCCACGCCCGTGATGCACGACTCCTGGGCGACCGACGAGCCCAGGAGCAACGACAGCAGCTGATCCACTTCCTGAAGAACACCGCGCTCCTCGGCGGCACGCTCGCCTTCCTGAAGCTCGCCCGCCGGGACTAACCGGCCGTCGCCGGTCTTCCCGTTCCGACGCGGGCTCCGATCCCCCGGGGGGCGATCGACGATCAGTACCGCCGGAAGCCGCCGGTGTCGAGGTAGTTGTGCGCGACGGTGATCGCGTCGTCGGCGTGCAGCGCCTCGGGTCCGAGTCGCACCCGGGCGTCGGCGGCGTCGGCCAGTAGGTCGGCCTCCCGGTCGGTGAAGTCCTCGTGGTCCGAGAGGACGAACGCGGGATCGCTCGGCGGGTCGCGCTCGACGACGGGGGCGCCGTCCTCGTGGAGTTGGACGACTGCGCTCCCCTCGGCGACGTCCGCGAGCGTCGCCGCGAAGCCCCGGCGGGACAGGTAGACGCCCGGCGAGGTCTCGGCCTCTACGTGTCCGACGGCCTCCTCGCGCTGGTCCAGGGCGTTCCGGACCAGCGCGCCTGTCGAGCGCTCGTCGGGGTTGAGCCGCCGGAGTTCGCTGCCCTCGAAGCGCAGCGTGAAGGCGTCGTCGAGCACGAGCAGGCAGCGGGCGTCCTCGCGGATCGCGTGCGAGAGGAAGAACGCGGCGTTGACACACCGACAGAGCACGTCCAGCCGGCCGGCGCCGGGCAGGTCGTCCAGCGAGAACTCGGGGGCCGTCGGCGCGTCGTGGCCGACGACGACGAACTGGCGCATGGCGGGGACGAGCGCGGCAGGACCATAGACCCGTCGCTCCGGCGTCGTCCCGGTCGATCGCGCCCCGTCGGGACGGCTGCGTTCGGCGCTTCGGGTACTACGCCGCGCTCGTGGGCGGCGACCGGAACGGCGCTCACCGGCCGGCTACGGACAGTGCGGGGGTGCGTCCCGGGTCCGGAACGTACTCCCGGGCGCGTTCACCAGGTCAGCCCCTCGTAGGTGATCCCCTCGCGGTTCCCGATCACGCGGCGGCCGTCGACGACGACCGGGTCGGCCATCGTCTCGAACTCGTCGTCCAGCGCGGCGAACTCGTCCCAGTCGGTGACCACGAGGGCCCCGTGGGCGCCCTCCAGCGCCGCGCTCGCGCCGTCGACGTACTCGGCCTCGGGGAACTGCTCGCGCATGCTCTCGCTGGCGGCGGTCGGGTCGTAGGCGACGACCTCGGCGTCCCGTTCGAGGAGCCCCTCGATGACGAGCGTGGCCCGCGATCCCCGGATGTCGTCGGTGCCGGGCTTGAACGCCAGCCCGAGGACGGCGACGCGCTCGCCGGCGACGTCGACGTGCCGTTCGAGCAGTTCGAGCATCCGCATCGGCTGGCGGTCGTTGACCGCGACGACGGCGTCCAGCAGGACGGGCTCGTAGTCCTCCGAGCGGGCGGCCGCCCGCAGCGCGTCGGTGTCCTTGGGGAAGCAGGAGCCGCCCCAGCCGACGCCCGACCGGAGGAACTTCGCGCCGATGCGCTCGTCGAGGCCGATCGCGTCGGCCACCTCGTAGGCGTCGACGTCGAACTCCTTGCAGACGTTGCCGATCTCGTTGATCGTCGAGATCTTCGACGCCAGGAAGACGTTGTTGGCGTACTTGATCATCGCCGCCTCGCGGCGCCCGGTCTCGACGACGGGGACGCCGCCGTCGTTGCGCTCGATCAGCGGCGCGTACAGTTCGTTGAGCAGGTCGAGCGCGCGCTCGTCGGCGGGCCGGTTACTCCCCTCGGCGTCGGCGGTGTCGTCCTCGGTACCGAACACCAGCTTGTCGGGGTGCATGAAGTCCTCGACGGCCGACCCCTGGCTCTGGAACTCGGGGTTGACCGCCACGCCGAACCCCTCGCCGGCGGTCCTGCCCGAGGCCTCCTCGAGGACCGGAACCAGCCGCTCCTCGACCACCCCCGGGATGATCGTCGACTTGACGACGACGAGGTGGTAGCCGTCCTTCTCGGCGAGGGCCTCGCCGACGTCGCGGATCCCCGCCTCGACGATCGAGAGGTCGATGCTGCCGTCCTCCCGCGAGGGGGTCTGCATCGCGACGAACGTGAGGTCGCTCTCCCGCAGGGCGGCGTGCTCGGTAGTGGCGCGTAGCCGGTCGCCGGCGTACTCCTCGATCAGTTCCGGCAGGCCCGGCTCGTGGATGGGCGTCTCGCC
>PXRR01000062.1 GCA_003021975.1 Halobacteriales archaeon QS_5_70_17
GGGGACCTGCCGGCGCGCTACGAGAAGGAAGGGACGGACCTCGTCGGCGACCACAAGGACAGCCTGGAGTTCCGCCTGTTTCTGCGGCGGACGTAGCCCCCCGGGAGCACCGAAACGCTTTGTTGCGTGGGGGGCGGTACCCCCGCACATGACGTCCCGGATCGACGCTGTCGAACCAGGCGAGGCCGACGAGCGACGCGTGAACGACCTCCTGCGCGAGGCCGAGGAGGGGTGGTACGGCGACAGCGCCTTCTTCGGGGCGATGGCCCGCCGACCGGAACTGTTCGAGCGGATCGTCGACGTCTTCCGGGCGTTCCCGCGCAGCGAGGCCGTCGACCCCGAGCTCCTCGAACTGATGCGTCTCAAGGTCGCCGAGTGCCACCAGTGCGCCTACTGCGCGACCGTCCGCACTGAGGAAGTCCGCGAGGAGGTCGAACCGAAGGAGGCGGCGGTCTTCGGCGAGGTCGACGCGGCGGCGCTCTCCGAGCGCGAGGTGCTCGCGGTCCGCCTCGCGGAGTACCTCTCGGAGAACCCCCACCGGATGACCGACGAGTTCTTCGCGGCTCTGGTCGACGCCTTCGGCGAGGAGACCGTCGTCGAACTGCTCCTGTTTACCGCCCTCGAGGTCGGTCTCGACCGGTTCTGCATCGCGCTCAACCTCGACACGACCGAGCGTAGCCGCTACCCGACCGGCCTGGAGTACCCGATCGACGAGTCGGAACTCTCCGGGAACTGACTGCCCCCGGTCAGTCCAGCCGTTCGAGGTACTCAAGGTCCCGGTGAACGGTCCAGGCCCCCGTCTGGAGGTTCTGGGAGATGGTGTGACCGTTCCCCGCGCCGTCGACGACCGTCAGCGAGTAGCGGTCCTTGGTGACGACCTCGAAGGGGCCGTCCCGGTCGTTGAAGCGGACCCGGTCGCCCTCCTCGATGTCGGCGAAGCGGTCGGCGATCTCGCCCGGTGGGAGCGATTCGTCGGCGTCTCCGTCGGGATCGTCGGCTTCCATACCGGGGTCACGGACGAGACGCCGATATATCGTTCGCACCGGTGGAGGCGCGGCCGGGGCTCCGGCGAACCCCATTGCTCCGCTCTATGACTGGTGTGGTATCTTCGAAAACACTTATTGTCTGGACCGCTGACGTGCGAACGGGCACAGCGCTCAGTGTTACCAATGCCCGAAGTACGCTTCGAAGTCGACGTCGACGAAGCACCGGACGAGCAACCGGGCGCCGACCCCTTCAACCGCTGGCACCCGGAGATCGAACCGACAGTGACCGCCGAACCGGGCGAGACGGTCCGCCTGGAGTGTCTCGACTGGACCGGCGGACAGATCCACGACAACGACGACGCGAACGAGGTCCGCGACGTCGACCTGAACCAGGTCCACTACCTCAGCGGTCCCGTCGAAGTGAAGGGCGCCGAACCCGGGGACCTGCTGAAGGTGACGCTGCTGGACATCGGCTCGCTGAACGAACGCTCCGAGTTCGGGTTCACGGGCATCTTCTCCCAGCAGAACGGCGGCGGGTTCCTCACCGATCACTTCCCCGACGCAGCGAAGGCCATCTGGGACCTCGACGGGACGTACGTCTCCTCGCGGCACGTCCCTGACGTCCGCTACGAGGGGAAGATCCACCCCGGACTGCTCGGCACGGCTCCCTCCGAGGAGCTCCTAGAGGAGTGGAACGACCGGGAGACGGGGCTCGTCGAGGACCACGAGGCCGACCCCGAGTCGATCCCCAACCACCCGACCGGCGAGTCCGAACCGCCAGTCGCCAGCCCGCCGACCGCCGACGGCGCACTTCCCGGCGAGGCGACCGGCGACGCCGCCGACCGGATCGCCGAGGAGGGCGCCCGGACGGTCCCACCCCGCGAGAACGGGGGCAACGCGGACATCAAGGACCTCTCGCTGGGGTCGACGATCTACTTCCCCGTCTACGTCGAGGGCGCGAAGTTCGGCATCGGGGACATCCACGCCTCCCAGGGCGACGGCGAGATCACCTTCTGCGGCGCGATCGAGATGGCCGGCTACGTCGACCTGCAGTTCGAGGTCGTCGACGACGGCGTCGAGAAGTTCGGCGTCGATCACCCAGTCTTCGAACCCGGTCACCGGGGCCCCGACTTCTCGGACTACGTCGTCTTCGAGGGCTACTCCGTGACCGAGGACGGCGACCAGCACTACATCGACTCCCACGTCGCCTACCGCCGGGCCTGTCTCGACGCCATCGACTACCTCACCAACTTCGGCTACACCCGCGAACAGGCCTACATGATCCTCGGGACCGTCCCCGTCGAGGGCCGCCAGAGCGGCGTCGTCGACGTCCCGAACGCCTGCTCGACGCTGGCCGTCCCGAAGGCCGCCTTCGAGTTCGACGTCAGCCCGGACGAACTCGGCCGCTCGGAGGACTACGGACAGGTGCCGATCACGGACGACCCGCTCGGCTAGGGATCCGGAACGCGGTCGTCGGGGGCGACGGCCCGCCGGACGGCCCCCGTCAGCGGGCCGAGCTGCTCCCGGTCGACCGCGCCGACCTCGGCGTCCCCCAGTTCGTCCCTGATCGCCGAGAGGCGCTCGCGGGTCTCCATCCCCATCGAGATGGACACCTGGTACTCGTGGGGCACTTCCTCGTGGAACTCCGTCGCCGCGCCCGCGAGGTGGGAGGTCTCGTCGCTCATCACCGCGCAGCGACGGAGCAGAACGCCGTAAGGATTGGGGTGTGGACACACCACACGACCGAACCGAGGACGAACGGCGGACGAATCAAATTTTAGCATCGTGTAATAACATCCGACGAAGAAAAAATAGATACATAGATCATACAGTAGAATAAGAGAACAAAAGACTCGCTCCTAAGTCTATAGTTGGAATTTTCTCCTCTTATTCCCATTGTATCGTTCAAACGTCTGGGAATAGAATTATGGAAGATTTCAGATTTTGTCTGAAATACCCTAGTATGTGTTTCTTCCAGCTTCGCGTCCGTCAGGTCAGTACTCGCTCCGCCGGAACGCGCTCGTAGCCCTCGGGGAGCGCGGCGGCGTCCTCCGGGAGGAGCGCGACGAGCAGGTAGTCCGGGTAGTCGGCGAAGTACGCCACCAGTTCCCGGATCCGGTCGGCGTCGATGGCCTCCAGGGAGTCGAGCAGCATTAGGGGCACCGATTCGTGGACCTCGTGGGCGAGATAGCCCGCCAGGGCGACCACCAGTCCCACGACCTCCCGCTCGGACTCGCTGAGGTGGTCGACCGTGTCCTCGTAGACGGCGCCCTCGGCCGTCTCGCGGACGACGTGCAGTTCGAAGGTCGACTCCCCGCCGTCCACGAGGCGCTCGATCCAGACGCGCTCGATGCGCTCGTACTCGAGCAGGCCGAGCACCTCGTTCATGTGGCCGTCGAACCGCTCGACGGTCTCGGTCTCGAGGTCGTCGATACGCGACCGGAGGTCGGTGATCCGGTCGGCGACGCTCTCGCGGCGCGCCTCGAGGGTCTCCCGCTTCCCGACGAGGTACTCCGTCTCGGCGATCTCGTCGTCGACGTCGGAGAGCTCTCCCTCGAGGCGGCCGCGCTCGTACTCCAGTTCGCTCAGGCGTTCGTAAGCGCCCAGCAGGTCCGTCTCGCGGAGTTCCTCGACGTCGTCGACGGCCGCACGGACCTCGGCGCGCTCCTCGCGCAGTTCCCCGAGATCGTCCTCGAGAGCGTCGATCTCCTCGGCCCGGCGGTCGATCTCAGACTCGATCTCGTCGAGGCGCACCTCGAGGTCCTCGCGGCGGTCGATCGCCGACCGGAGTTCCGACCGGCGGGCCTTCCGCTCCTCCAGGTCCTCGCGGACCTCGGTGCGCTCCTCGCGCTTGGTCTCGATCAGGTCCCGGAGTTCGGCCATCCGGTCGGCGATGGCCGACCGCTCGACGCGGCTCCCGCAGGTCCAACACTCCACCGTCTCGGACATCGGATCTAGCGCGCCGGCGACGCCGGCGTCGTCGTCGACCGTCAGTGCCCGCGCGGCGCCCTGGTCGCCCGAGACGAGCGCGTCGTTGCGGCTGACGATCGCCGAGAGGTCGCCGATCGTTCCGGTGAGTTCGCTCTCGAGGGCCTCCAGCCGGTCGATCTCGGACTCGACGGCTCCCAGTTCGTCGCGGTCGGCGGCGAGGCCCGCCAGTTCGGCCTCGACCTCGGAGCGGCGCTCCTCGAGGTCACGGCGGATCGACCGCTGGGTCTCGATCTCGGATTTCGGCTCCTCGAGGGCCTCGGTCAGTTCCTCGAGTTCCGAGAGCAGTTCCTCCGCGCGCTCGGCCTCCTCGCGGTCGACCGACAGGTTCTCGACGGCTTCCCGGGCGTCGTCGAGTTCCGCCTCGACCGACTCGAGGTCCTCCCGGAGGTTCCGGCGGCGCTCCTCGAGTTTCGGGAGGCGGTCGCGCTCCCGGTCGATCTCGGTGAGCCGCTCGTCGACCCGCGCTCGTTCGGACTCGAGGTCGGCGATCTCCCGCTCGATCTCGTCGGTGTCGACCGGCCGCATGAGCAGTGCGCGCAGGTCGTCGCCGCTCTCGACGGCCCGCCTGATGGGGTTGTGCTCCAGCAGGCAGGCGAACAGGTCGACGAGGTCCTCGTCCCCGAGGTAGCCCTCGCCCTCGGCGTCGACCCGACCGTTCCGGCGGACGTACTCGCGTGTCGCCCGTTTCCCGTCGATCGACAGTTCGACCGATCCCGCGTCCGCGTCGCCTTTGAGCGTCGCGGCCGATCCGCCGAGGCCGCCGGCGATCGAGCGCAGCAGCGACGTTCGGTTCGTCGCGTTCCGACCGGTGAACAGCGTCACTCCCGGACCGAACGCGACCTCGCATCGGTCGATCCCGCCGAGGTTCTCGACGACCACCCTGGCGTCGTCCGGCGCGGAGTGAGCAGGATCGCGCTGCTCGCTCTGCTCCATCTTCTGCGTGCTATACGAGACCCGGAAATAAAGTCGTCGGTTGCAGTAGCCGGTGGACCGCCGTCAGGACCGCCGAGGAACCGCTCACGTCCTGGACGACGGGAACGGGAACGAGCGCATGTCCTCGTAGCCGACCCGGTCGGGCGGTGTTGCCCACCAGGCCGCGTCGTCGTCCGGCCGCGGGTGTGGGTCCCCCGCCGCAGTGCCGGCGAACACGACCGTCAACACCGTGACCGCGGGCCGGTCTCTCGCCGTCGGCGTGTACTCGAAGACCCGGGCCTGCACCACGCCGGTCAGGTCCGCGGTCAGGCCCGTCTGGTCGGCGACCGCCCGCTGCGCCGTCTCCGGGAGCGCCTCTCCCGGCCGCTGGGTGTCGCCGGGGTCCGTCCACGCGTCCCCGCCGTTCCGCCGCACCAGCAACACGGCGCCGGCCCCGTCGGTCAGCCACGCGCTCGCGCCGCCGACGCGACCCGCCTCGAACCGCTCGACTGCGCTCCGGTATGCTGACAGGGGGAGCGACGTCTCCCGCTCGACGGTCTCGAACTCGCCGTACTCGGCCGCGAGGTCGGCGAGGGCGTCCTCGACGTCGGCGCGGGATCGCTCCGGGAGCGACATCAACGTGAATATGCAAGCTCCGGACACGGAAAACGTCGCGGGTCGGCCGGTCGCCCGTTCGGATACCCTTAACAGGGTCCTCGGACAGTATCGGACATGACCGTTTCCAGCGCGCCGGGGAAGCTGTATCTCTTCGGCGAACACGCCGTCGTCTACGGCGAACCGGCGGTCGCGTGTGCGATCGACCGCCGCGCGCGAGTGACCGCCGAGGTCCGGGGGGACGACCGCCTCAGGGTCGAGTCCCGGGACCTGACGCTCGACGGGTTCACCGTCGAGTACGACGGCGACGCGGGCGACGAGATGGACGTGGACGTCCCGACGCCGCTCGTTGAGGCCGCGATGGGGTACGTCGAGGGCGCCGTCGAGCAGGCCCGCGACGCCGCCGACGCCCCCGACGCCGGCCTCGACCTGATCGTCGAGAGCGACATCCCGCTGGGCGGGGGACTGAGTTCGTCGGCGGCGGTGATCGCGGCGACCATCGACGCCGCGAGCCGAGAACTCGGCGTCGACCTCCCGCCCGGGGACCTCGCCGACCGAGCCTACCGGGTCGAACACGACGTACAGGACGGCCAGGCGTCCCGTACGGACACGTTCTGCTCGACGGTGGGCGGGGCGGTCCGCGTCGAGGGCGAGGACTGCCGGCGGCTCGGCGACCCGCCGAACCTCCCGTTTGTCGTCGGTTACGACGGCGGCGCCGGGGACACGGGGGAACTGGTGGCGGGCGTCCGGGAGCTCCGAGAGGAGTACGACTTCGCCGCCGACACCGTCCGCGCCATCGGCGACCTGGTGCGCCGGGGCGAACGCGCGCTCGCGGCCGGCGACGTCGGGACCGTCGGCCGGCTGATGGACTTCGATCACGGCCTGCTGTCGGCGCTGGGCGTCTCGGCGCGCTCGCTCGACGCCATGGTGTGGGCCGCCCGCGAGGCCGGCGCCGACGGCGCGAAGCTCACCAGCGCCGGCGGCGGGGGCTGTATCGTCGCGCTCGACGACTCCCGGGCGACTCGAACCGCGCTCAAGTACACGCCCGACTGCGAGACCGCCTTCCGGGCCGAACTCGACCGCGAGGGGGTACGGGCCGAGGAATGACGGGCCCCGATCCGGGCGACCGGAAGGCGTCGGCGTCCGACCCCGCGGTGCTCAAACTCGGCGGCAGCGTCGTCACCGAGAAGGACGCCCCCGAGACGGTCGCCGAGGGCCACCTCGCACGGGCGGCCCGAGCCCTGGGCGCGGCCGGGACCGGCGGCGACCGCGGCCTCGTCGTCGTCCACGGCGGCGGGAGCTTCGGCCACCACCACGCCAGCGCCCACGGCGTCTCGCGGACCAGCGGGACCCGCGACCCGGCGGCGGTCCGGGAGGTCCACGCCGCGATGCGACGGCTCAACGGCGCAGTCGTCGACGCGCTGGCCGCCGAGGGCGTCCCCGCCGTACCGGTCGCGCCCCTGAGCGTCGCCGCCCGCGCGGACGACGGCGCCCTCGCGCTCCCCCTGGAGTCGACGCGGACGGCCCTCGGAGAGGGGTTCGTCCCCGTGCTCCACGGCGACGTCGTCGCCCACGAGGGACGGGGGGCGACGATCATCAGCGGCGACGAACTCGTCGTCGCGCTCGCTCGAGGGCTGGCCGCCGACCGCGTCGGCCTCTGTTCGGCGGTGCCCGGCGTCCTCGACGAGGACGGCGAGGGGGTCGAGACGATCCGGGAGTTCGAGGCCGTCGCCGACGCCGTGGGCGCCAGCGACGCCACCGACGTCACCGGGGGAATGGCCGCCAAGGTCGAGGAGCTACTCGCGCTGGACGTGCCGGCCTCGATTTTCGACCTCGACTCCCTGCCGGCGTTTCTCGCCGGCGAGCGGGCTGGCACCCGCATCGAGTGAGGGGCGCTCCCCGTCGAATGTGACGCGCTCGTAGGGGACTCCCGGACGGAGCGCCGCCCCGGTCGGATCGAATCGCCGTCGAGGAGCGGCGGGATCCTAGCGCGATGAACCCTCCGCGTCTTCCGGGGAGACCAGTCTGTGAACCGCGCCCGTCCCCCCGGTCGGGGTGAAGTTCTCGGTCGTCAGGACGGACAGCTCACCGTCGTGATCGCGGCCGAAGGCCAGCACGTAGCGGTTGAGCCGCCCGTTGTCGGTTTCCGCGATCCGGAGCTCTTCGATGGACCAGAGGTCGCTCTCGTCTTGCGGCGACGGCGGCGTGGCCGCGAATATCTCCCCGTCGGGCCGGATGACCCCGTCGCCGCTCCAGTTCCCGAACACGTATTTCTCCCGAATGCCGCCCACGGCGCTGTCGTCGTAGACGGAGCCGCCGATGACGACCGACCCGTCGATGGGCGCGGTAGTGCTCCGACGGTGGCGGTATTCGATGACCGGATCGAGGAGTTCTTCGTCTTCATCCGCCCGAGGGCCACTAGCGACTTTCTTCGGACACTCGTCCGGTCCCGGCTCCTCGCTCGGGTTCGCCGTGCTGAACCAGTGGGTCCCCTCCCGGACGTTCCGGCCGTAGTTGCCGCCGTTCTCGACGGTGCTCACTCCTCCCACAGGTTCTGACCGGCGTCCCCGACGAACAGCTTTCGGTTCGGCTGGTCTGATTGGTCCGGTTGGTCCGATTGGTCCGACTGGTCCGGCTGGTCTGACCCATTCGGAATCCCGGTGAACGACATCCGCCACGGGTTCCGGACGCCCCACGCGAAGTGTTCGTCCAGACCCTCCTTGGCGACCCGCTGATTACTGTCGGGAATACCATGGGGCTTGCCGTCCCGACGGATTCCAGGAATGCGCCGGAAGCTCCGGTCACGCGAGGTCGACTCCCGACCGCGTATGTGCTATTGTCAACCACGAGTCTCTGGGCAGACGGACACGCCGGACACGAATGTTAGAAATATTACGTTCGATAATCTACGTTCTAGCGCAAACACGCCCTCCGCACCTTCCGAACCCCGGTTATTCCACCCGGCCGGACACGCCGCCCGGACCGAGGAGGGGATGCCGTCGCCCCTGGGGTCGCCGCCGTCGCGCTGGCTCCGGGGTCCGAACCTCAGTCGGACGCCGGGTCGGTCTCGTCGACGTCCGCGACCGCCCACCGGCGGACGTACGCCTCGACGAGATCGCGGGTGTTGACCGCGTCCGCTCCCTCCTGCTCGGCGCACTCGATGCGCTCGTCGGCCTCCGCGAGCATCCGGCGCTCGACGGGGGCCTGGTCGGGTTCCTCCCGGATGTCGTTGAGCAGTGCCTCGAAGTCCTCCCGGACGTCGAAAGAGGCGCGGGCCGCGTTACACCGGGGGAGCGGCGACATCCCGGTCTCGAGGACCAGGTCGCGGACGGTCGCCCAGTCCTCGGCACAGAAGTGGATGGAGACCTCGCCGACGACGTCCCGCCAGGGGATGGGGTCGGCGTTGTCCAGGCGCTGGATCGCCCGCGGCGGGAGATCCAGCCTCGTGGCGGTCTCGGGGTCGCCGCAGAGACAGCACGGCCGCTCGGTCTTCCCCGTGTACATGGTCGAACGGAGGGACCGGAACGGCTTGAGCGTGCCGTTTCGGGCCCGCTCGCGGAGCGGGAGCGCGCGGGGGGTCCCGGTACCGGTTAGAACGAGGTCGCGGGGGCGGACCGAACGCGGTCAGTCGGCGTGCTCGGCGCAGGCGCGCAGTTCGGCGCTCAGCATCTCGATCCGGTAGCTCATGTCGTGGCGGTCGTCCTCGGTGATCGTGCCCTCGGCGGCCGCCTCCTCGACGAGTGCCAGGAACTGCCGTTCGGTCGTCGAAATCTCCTCGGTCATCGGGTCGTTCGTGGTTGTGCTATCGCGCATACCACAGCTTACCCCCCGGAGGGGGAGGGGGTTACCGCTACAGGCGTGGCGACGCGACCGCCGGACGGCTATACTGATAGCGCAGGGACCCGGCGGCGGGAGGCCGTTCGGCCGCCTCCCGGCCGTCGGTCGTGCGCCCCGGCGTGCCAGTCCGTCCCGGCGTCCCGAATGGCTTAAGCGCGCCACACCGGAAGCGAGTCCATGGATCCGGCCGAGCGCCGGGAGCTCGTCTCCCGATACACGCAGGAGGTCGTCACCGAGGAGGAGTTGGCCGACGTGTTCGCCCGCGAGGACCCGCGGGCGTACATCGGCTACGCGCCCACGGGGGAGATGCATATCGGCCACTTCACGACGATCCGCAAGCTCGCGGACTTCCTCCGGGCCGACATCGAGGTGACAGTCCTCGTCGCCGACCTCCACGCCCACCTCGACGACGAGAAGAGTCCGTTCGAGCTACTGGACGCCCGCTCCGAGTACTACCGGGCGGCCATCGAGGCGATGATCGAGACGACGGAAGCCGACGCCGACCGGATCGAGTTCGTTCGCGGCCGGGAGTTCGAACTCGAGGAGCCGTACACGCTCGACCTCTACCGGATGATGGCCGACACGACCATCTCGCGGGCCAAGCGGGCCGGCAGCGAGGTGGTCCGGCAGTCGGACAACCCAAAGCTCGGCGGGCTGGTCTACACGCTGATGCAGAGTCTGGACGTGGCGGCGCTCGACGCCGACATCGCCTACGGCGGCATCGACCAGCGGGGGATCTACATGCTCGCCCGGGAACTGCTCCCCGACTACGGTCGCGAGAAGCCCGTCTGCGTGTTCGCGCCGCTGCTGTCGGGGCTGAGCGGGGGCAACATGAGCGCCTCGGACCCCGGTTCGAAGGTGAGCCTCACCGACTCCAGGGAGGAGGTCCGCGCGAAGATCGACGACGCCTACTGCCCGATGGGCGAGGTCGAGGGCAACGGCGTGCTGGAGTACGTCCGCTATCTCGTCTTCCCGTTCCTGGAGGAGCGCGGCGAGCCGTTCCGGATCGAGCGCCCCGAGGAGTACGGCGGCGACCTGAGCTACGAGAGCTACGAGCGCCTCGAGGCCGACTTCGTGAGCGAGGATCTCCACCCGGCGGACCTCAAGTCGGCGGCCGGCGAGCACATCGCCGACCTCGTCGCGCCGGTCCGCGAGCGACTGCTGGAGGCCCCCGACCTGCTCCAGTCGGCCTACCCCGATAACTACGAGTAGCGCGCGCCCCGAAGCTTCTTGCTGTCCGGTCGCGAACTCTGAGGCGTGAAGACGATCGGCGGCACCCGGATCGGTGCCGAGAGCGAGTCGCTCGGGGAGCGATCGAACGAGCGGACGGGTCCGGAAGGGGACGGCCACCGATGAGCGAGGACCCCGACGACGGCGGTCGCGCCCCGCCCGCCGACGCCCGCCGCGATGAGATCGGCCGCCGCCTCGAGGTCGCCGACGGGCTGTTGTGCTGTCTGGACTTCGACGGCACGCTCGCGGAGATCTCGGAAGACCCCGAGGGCGTCGAGCCGCTACCGGCCTGCGAGGCTGCCGTCGCGGACCTCTCCGAGCAGAGCGGCACGCGGGTAGCCGTCATCAGCGGACGGGCGCTCGCGGACGTCCGCGGGCGCGTCGGCGTCGAGGGGATCTGGTACGCCGGCAACCACGGCCTCGAGATCCACCGCGACGGCGAGACGGTCGTCCACCCGGACGCCGAGGAGCGCCGCTCGGCGGTCCAGTCGGTCTGCTCGGCGGTCTCCGACCGGCTGGCCGACGAGCCGGGCTGTTGGGTCGAGGAGAAGGGCGTCACGGCGACCGTCCACTACCGCGAGGCGCCCGCGGGCGCCGGCGAGCGCGTCGAGGCGGCCGTCCGCTCGGCCGTCCGGTCGGTCGGCGACGGCCTGGAGCTGACCGACGCGAAGGAGGCCGTCGAGATCCGACCGGCGGTCGATCGAGGGAAAGACGACGCGGTCGAGGAGTTCCGCGAGCGGGTCGCCGACGGCTACCTCCCGATGTACGTCGGGGACGACACGACCGACGAGTCGGCCTTCGAGGCGGTCGCCGACGACGGCGTCGGCGTCCACGTCGGCGACGGCCGCGACACGGCCGCGACCCACCGGCTCTCCGACCCGCCCGCGGTCGCCGAGTTCCTGGAGTGGCTGGCCGAGTCCCCCTGACGCCCGCCTCGCCGGCGGAGGCGCACCGTCCAACCGGCGGCCGCGTCGCGGCTACCGTGCAGCGAAACGAGTTTCTCACCGACGTGCGGTAGGGAAACAATCGTCGAGGCGGAGACTGCGACGGACGCCGAGAACCTCGCCGCCCGATTGCCCGACCCGATCGCCGAGCCGGCGCTCTCGGTCGCCGAGGAGGGCCCCGAGGCGTTCGGCCGCGAGAGATTCGTCGACCGGGTCGCCACGAAGGCCGGCGTCGACGAGGTGGCGGCGGGTGACTACCCCGGCGCGGTCGGCGGGGCGCTGGCGAGGGCGGTCAGCGGGAACGAACTGGACGACGTCCGGTCGGGGCTCCCTGACGACCTCTCGGAGGCCCTCCGCGCGCCGCGAAGCGAGGAAGCGCCCCAGTAGCGGGGCGGAGGGGGGCTCCGGCCGGTGCGGAGAGACGGGTTTACTATTCGCTGTCGCTACGCTTCCTACCGAATGGCGACCGTAACGCGAGCGAGAGTTCCCGCCAGCGAGTTCGTTCTTCACAGGACCCTGCAGTCGCTGCCGGGCCCGGAGTTCGACCGCGAACGGATCGTCGAGACCGGTGCCGACGTGGTCATGCCGCTGGTCTGGGCGCGGTGGGGCGAACCCGGCGACCTCGACGCCGCCCTCGCGGACGACCCCACGGTGGACGGCTACTCGCTGATCGGGGACTTCGACGGCGAATTCCTCTATCGGATGCGGTGAACCGGGCGGATCCGCCTGGTGCTGGAGATGGTTACCACCCACCGGGCGGCGGTGATGGACGCCTACGGCGACGGGGAGGAGTGGCAACTGCGCGTGCTCTACCCCGAACGCGAGGCGCTGTCCCGCAGTAACGACTTCTGTGAGGCCCACGGGCTCTCCTTCGAGGTGACCTACGTCCGGTAGATGGAGGGGGAACCCTTGGATCGGTTCGGCCTCACCGACGAGCAGTACGAGGCGCTGACGATGGCCTGCGAGACGGGGTCCGTCGACGTCCCCCGGGCGACGGACCTCGACGAGCTCGCCGCCGAACTGGACATCTCCCACCAGGCGCTCTCGGAACGCTTCCGGCGGGGGACGGAGATGCTCATCGAGGAGGCGCTGCTGGTCGGTTCCCACTCCAGAAACTAACCTGAGTACCGAGGCTGCAGAAACATCTACGACCGCGGAAAGGCGCCCGATCGAGTCGCTACATTCCGATACGGACGGCAGAATATCGGGGCAGGGTTTCCGACTCGTCGGGGACCCTCGATCGGGGGTAGATCACGGTCGCTGTGCTGAATACCCAGCGCGTACCGGTCGTCGACCGACCGTACTCCGGCGAGAGAAGGGAGCGATAGACGCAGTACGGATATCAGTCACAGCCGGGCATCTGGGAGCCCTTAGTCGCCGGACCGGCGGAGTAGCGGGCGAGATGACGCAATTCCCGGAGAACGTCGCTCTCCTGGGCGGTGCGCTCGCCTTCCCTGCGCTGGCGACCGTGGCGTGGGCCCCCTCCGCCGGCGCCAGCGCCGCCCGGGGACCCGCCCGCTCGTGCGGTTCGGCGTCCGGCGATCCCACGACCGTTAAGCGTTCACACACCAGATCCCGGTATTATTATGTAGTATGCGATGTGAGACAAGCGTATGACGCATACCTGCAGGAACTGTAAGCGTATCTTCGGGTCCGAACTCGAACTCGAACTCCACCGCGACACCTGCTCGGACGCCCAGCTGTTCTGCGAGCAGTGCGGATCGCGGTTCGCGGAGCGACGGGCCACGAAAGACGGCTGGCACTACAAGTGCCCGAGCGACGACTGCGACGGCTCCGGCATCGGCGAGGACCTCCGACGCGTACGCGACGCGATCTCGGTCTCCCGGTAGACGGACCGGACCGGGTTCGCTGCCCTCCCCCTGCAGGTCACTCTGCGCCCAGCTACCCGCGGTCCCCCCGCCCCCCTCCTGGTCGAGCGCGCGCCGACAGACCAGCGCGTACCCCGACGCGAGCGGCGGGATCTCGAAGACCACTCGGCAGGCGTCCCCCGCGGGCTCGACGCGGTGGCCCGTCGCCGGCACGCGCGGTCCGATGTCGAGGGCGTTGCGCACCGCGTCGGTCGCCGGCATCCCCACCGACCACGCCCACCGGTGGTCCCGGCAGGCCGTGATCTCGAAGGGCGCCCACGGGCCGCCCGGCACGGCCAGTCGGACGCGCCCGGTCGTTCCCTCCCGGATGTACCGCTCCTCGCAGTCGACCTCGCGGACGTTAGGACCCCACTCGGACCAGCGCGTCGTGTCCGTCAGCAGGTCCCACAGCGTCTCGACCGGCGCGTCGATCCTCCGGAAGACCTCCACGCGGAGGCCGTCCGGCGTCCGTGACAGCGACAGGGGCATGCCGCGAACTACGCCGCAGGTGCACTTAAGCGAGGGCGCCGCGCCCGCGCCGCCGGGAGTTATGTGCCGGCGCCCCGAGACGGCCGTCATGGAGTACACGAC
>PXRR01000063.1:0-25540 GCA_003021975.1 Halobacteriales archaeon QS_5_70_17
CGCCTCGTCCCAGTGGGCCACCCGGGCACCCACGAACAGAAACCGCGCCAGCACCGCCAGGAGGGCGATCGCGCCGACCGCCGCCACTACCCGGCGGTCGGTACCGTCTGCTCGCATTGTTCTCCCCACCGTGACCGGACGTTAGAACGCTTGTGGTTCGGTCGACCGCGTGCCATTCGGCGGCCGGAACGCCGCTTCGGCGCCGTCGGCGACGCGCCGAAACGATAGCCGGATTGATATAGAACACCGGTAGAGTAACGCAACATGTCACTTCCGGGGGTCCGACCGTGGTGGTCGCTCGCCGCGCTCGCTGCGACGCCGCCGGCGGTCGCCGACTGGTACCTCCTGTCCGGCGCCGCGGACCCCCGGGTGTACCTCGCTGAGGTAGCGCTCCCGCTGGTCGCGGCGGCCGAACTGGTCGTGATCCTCGCGGCGACCCGCGGGGAGTGGCGCTGGGCGAGCCGTCCGGCCCACGCGCCCGCCGGGTCCTCGCGGGCGGGGTCGCCGGGTTCGCGCTGACGCTCTGATTCGCGCTGGTGCTCTCCCTGGAGGGAGTCGCGGTCGGTCAGCGGGTCCCGCTGACGCTCAGCGGCGTCACCGTCGGCATGTCACTCGGCGCCGGCGCCGGCTACCTCTACGCCGAACTCGAGGAGCGTCGCCACGAACTCCGACGGCAGAACGACCGCCTCGACGAGTTCGCGGGCGTGGTCAGCCACGACCTCCGCAACCCGCTGGGCGTCGTCCGGGGGCCGGCTCGAACTCGCCGCCGAGAGGGACGAGCGGCGCCCCTTCGAGGCCGTCGAGCGCGCCCGCGGGTGCATGGAGCAACTGATCGACGAACTGCTCGTGCTGGCCCGGGCCGGCGCCGCCGTCACCGGGACGGAGCCGACGTCGCTGGCGGCGGTCGCCGAGCGCGCCGCCGACACCGTGCGGCTGGACGCGGCGCGGCTGGAAGTCCCCGACGGGATCGTCGAGTGCGATTCCGAGCGGCTCCGGACGCTGCTGGAGACCCTCTTTCGCAACGCCCTGGAGCACGGCACCGGGACCGGGAGCCCCCGCCCGGACGCGCCCGCGGACGGTCTCGAAGAGCGATCCGCGAACCCGTCGTCGGACCCCGAGGGCGGGTCGACCGATCCGAACGGCGAACCGGCGACTCCCCCGCTCGACGTCCGGATCGGTCCGCTCCTCGAGGGCGGGTTCTGCGTGGGAGACGACGGGGTCGGCGTCCCCCCGAGAGCCGTGACCGGCTGTTCGAACCCGGCTTCTCGACGACCGAGGACGGGACGGGACCGGGTTCGGGCTGGCGATCGTCCGCGGATCGTCGACGCTCACGGCTGGTCGATCGCGGTCGCCGAGAGCAGAGCCGGCGGCGCGCGCTTCGAGTTCTACCCGTAGCCGCCCGCCGCGGGCGCCCCGAGCGGGACGGTAACGGTACTTCTTTGCCCTCGCCTCGCAACCGTCTGGATATGGTAGCCATAGGGCTGGTGGTCGCGCGGTTCAACCGCCCGGTCACCGAGCGGATGGAGGAGGCCGCCCTGTCGGCGGCCAACGAGCACGACGCGGAGGTCATCGAGACCGTCCACGTGCCGGGGGCGTACGACGCGCCGCTGGCGGCCGACCGGCTGGCGCGCCGCGACGACGTCGACGCCGTCGTCGCCGTGGGCGCGATCGTCGCCGGCGACACCGACCACGACCAGGTGATCGCCTCGGCCGCAGCGCAGGGACTGACCGACGTCAGCCTCGACCGGGACACCCCCGTCACGCTCGGCATCACCGGGCCGGGGATGAGCGCCGCCGAGGCCGACGAGCGCGTCGAGAACGCCGCCCGCGCCGTCGACGGGGCCGTCAACATGGTGAGCGCGCTGTGAGCCGGGAGTTCGCCGACCGCGTCACCCGCATCGAGCCGAGCGCGACGGTCGCCGTCTCCAACCTCGCGAGCGAACTCGAGGCCGACGGCGTCGACGTCGTCGACCTCAGCGTCGGGGAGCCGGACTTCCCGACGCCGGAGGTCGTCTCCGAGGCCGGGAAGGACGCCATCGACGAGGGTCACACCGGGTACGCGCCCTCCAACGGGATCCCCGAACTCCGCGAGGAGATCGCCGACGCGCTGGGCGAGCGCGGCCTCTCGTACGGCGCCGATCAGCTGATCGTCACGCCCGGCGGCAAGCAGGGGCTGTTCGAGACCTTCCAGGCGCTGGTCGACGAGGGGAGCGAGGTCGTCCTGCTGGACCCCGCGTGGGTCTCCTACGAGGCGATGGCGAAAATCGCGGGCGCCGACCTGAACCGCGTCGATCTGACGCCCTACGACTTCCAGCTCGAACCCGCCCTCGACGACCTGGCCGAGGCCGTGAGCGACGACACGAGCCTGCTGGTGGTCAACTCGCCGAACAACCCGACCGGCGCGGTCTACTCAGAGGCCGCCCTGGAGGGGGTCCGGGACCTCGCGGTCGAGCACGACGTGACGGTCATCTCGGACGAGATCTACGACCGGATCACCTACGGCGGCGTCGAGGCGCCGTCGCTGGGCGCGCTCGACGGGATGGGCGACCGGACGGTCACGCTCAACGGCTTCTCGAAGGCCTACTCGATGACCGGCTGGCGGCTGGGGTACATCGCCGCGCCCGAGGACCTGATCGACCAGGCCGGGAAGCTCCAGAGCCACTCGGTCACCTGCGCGACGCACTTCGTCCAGCACGCCGGCGTGACGGCCCTGCGGGAGTGCGACGAGTTCGTCGCGGAGATGCGCGACGAGTTCGCCGAGCGCCGGGAGATGCTCGCGGACCTCTTCGGCGATCACGGCGTGGACGTTCCCCTCGGGGACGGCGCGTTCTACATGATGGTGCCCGTCGACGAGGACGACCAGGCGTGGTGCGAGAACGCCATCGAGGAGGCCCACGTGGCGATGGTTCCGGGGAGCGCCTTCGGCGCGCCCGGGTACGCGCGGCTCTCCTACGCCGCGAGCGAGCAGCGCCTCCGCGAAGGAGTCCAGCGGCTGGCCGACGGCGGCTTCCTAGGCTAGGTGGCGCTGGACGGCGTCGACCGCCGTCACGGGGTCGACCCGCTCGCCGTCGGGAGCCGACCACACCCACTCGCCGTCGACGAGCACTCTGAACACGGGGTCGTTCCGGGGCCGCAGCGAGGCGCCGCGGCCGCTCGATCGGTCGAGCAGCAGTCGCCGGATCGTCACTGCCTCGTCGCCCAGCCCCCGGTGGAGCTGTACTCGATCGACACGCTCTCGATGATCGGTACGGACCGACGGCCGTGAAAAACCCCCGACGCGACGGCGGAATCCGCATGATCCTTCAGGAAGGACACGCACACCAAAGTGTTACTTCGTCTTAGTGGTCCGGTCGCTCGGATCGGGGCGGTCAGCACCGCTCCTCGCAGATCCGCTCGACGATGGCGCCCGTCGAGTAGAGTTCGCCCTCGAAGGCCGGTTCGCGCCCCGAGGCCCGCCGCACCTCGCAGTCCACGCCGCGGTCGGCCAGCGCCGCCTCGATGGCGTCGGCGTCGTGGTGCTGGTCGTGGCCCAGCAGGATCACGTCGGGCCCGATCTCCTCGATGGGGACGAAGATGTCCTCGCGGTGGCCGAGGCGGGCCTCCTCGACCATCCCGAGGGCGTCGACCACGTCCCGGCGCTGGCGATCGGCCAGCACGGGCTTGGCCTTGTGGGTGACGTTCTCCCGGCGGGCCACGATGACGTGGACCTCGCCGATGTCGGCCGCCTCCCGGAGGTAGTGGACGTGGCCGGGATGGAGGATGTCGAAGGTCCCCTGGGCGACGACCTTCATGGCTCGCGCTCCCACTCGCGGTCGTAGGGGCGTTCCTCCTCGAGTTCGGCGTCGATCTCCTCCTGGTCGAAGTGGAAAAACCGGTCCTCGGGGTCGCCGAGGTCGAGCTCCAGCACCGGGAGGTCGCGGGGTTCGCCCTCGCGGTCGAACGCCCGCCAGTCGTCCCGGCCGTAGGGCGCGCCGACGATGACGTGGACCTTCCCCTTGCCGAAGGTCGCGAGGTCGGCGTCGCTCGGCCGGAGCACGCCGTTGGGGTGGGAGTGGACCGACCCCGCCGCGGTCAGGTCGTTGGGGACCATGTTCGTTTTGACCGTGGCGCTGACGGGGTTCGACTCGGTCCCGGGGATGACGAGCACGTCGGTGATGACCGTCCCCTCCTCCTCGAGGCCGAGCGAGCGAGCGTCCTCGCCGCGCAACAGCCCCATGTACTCGTCGGGGTGGGTCCGTTCGCACGCCTGGAGGACGAACTCCAGGGTCTCCTCGGCGATCCCGAGGATCGCTCCCGAGCGGAACAGCCGCATACCCGCACCCTGTCGCGGTTCACATCTAAGCGTTCCGGAAGGCCCCGGTGTCGTCCGGCCCCCCGCCTCCCGGGCGCGGACCGCGCTCACGCGCCCGGTTGACAAAGGTTAAAAACGGCCGAACCCGATCAAGCGTAAAATGTCGCCACCGCACGCCGGACGTTCCGGCTCGGTTTCCGCTATCACGGTTTACGACCTCGCCCCCGGCTGCACCACCGACGCCGTCGACGTCGACGAGCACTATCACGCGACCGTCAACGGCGTCGTTCCCTACGGGGTCTTCGTCGACCTCTCGGAGCACGTCTCGGGGCTCGTCCACGAGTCGGCCCTCGAGGCCCCCTACGAGAAGGGGGACTCGCTGATCGTCCGCCTCGACGAGATCCGTGACAACGGCGACCTGAGCTTCTCTGAGGTCCAGCCCGACGACTACCGCACGGAGGTCGTCGAACACGGCGCCGAGACGAACGTCGACGACCTCGGCGACCGCATCGGCGAGTCCGTCCGCCTGACCGGCGAGATCGTCCAGATCCGCCAGACCGGCGGCCCGACGATCTTCCGGCTCCGCGACGGGACCGGGGTCGTCCCCTGCGCCGCCTTCGAGGAGGCCGGCGTCCGGGCGTACCCGGGCTTCGAGGTCGGCGACCTCGTGACCCTCGCCGGCGAGGTCGAACACCGGGAGGGAGCGGTCCAGGTCGAGGCCGAGTCCATCGAGGCCGTCGGCGACCCCGAGGCGGTCGCCGAGCGCCTCGACGAGGCGCTGTCCGAGACCGCCGAGCCCCACGACCCCGACCCGCTCGTCGAGTGGGAGGCCTTCGAGAAACTGCGCGGGGACCTCCAGGAGGTCGCCCGGACGCTCCGCCGGGCCGTCCTCGACGGCCGACCCATCCGGATGCGTCACCACGCCGACGGCGACGGGATGTGCGCCAGCGTTCCCCTCCAGCACGCGCTCGAACGGTTCGTCGGCGAGGTCCACGCCGACCCCGACGCGCCCCGCCACCTCTTCCGTCGGCTCCCGAGCAAGGCGCCGTTCTACGAGATGGAGGACGTCACCCGCGACCTCAACTTCGCGCTCGAGGACCAGGAGCGCCACGGCCAGAAGCTCCCCCTCCTGTTGATGCTCGACAACGGATCGACCGAGGAGGACACCCCCGCCTACCGCACGCTCGCGGAGTACGACATCCCCATCGTGGTCGTCGACCACCACCACCCCGATCCGGAGGCCGTCGAGCCGCTGGTCGCCGAGCACGTCAACCCCTACCTCCACGGCGAGGACTACCGGATCACGACGGGGATGATGTGCGTCGAACTCGCCCGGATGATCGATCCCGACGTCACCGACGACCTGCGTCACGTCCCTGCGGTCGCGGGGCTCTGTGACCGCTCGCGGGCCGACGCGATGGACGACTACGTCGAACTGGCCCGCGAGGAGGGGTACGACCGCGACGACCTCGACGACGTCGGCGAGGCGCTGGACTACGCCGCCTTCCGGCTGCGGTACAACGACGGCAGCGGACTGGTCGACGACGTGCTCAACGTCGGCTGCGACGACCGCGAGCGCCACGAGGAGCTGGTCGAGTTCCTCGCCTCTCGGGCCGAACGCGACCGGGGGCGACAGCTCGACGTGGCCCTGCCCCACACGGACCACGAGGAGCTCGACAACGGCGCGAACCTCTACCGCGTCGACGTCGAGAACCACGCCCACCGCTTCACCTATCCCGCGCCCGGCAAGACCACCGGCGCCATCCACGACGAGAAAGTGATGGACCACGACGGCGACCCGGTCATCACCATCGGTTACGGCCCCGACTTCGCCGTCCTCCGATCGGACGGCGTCCGCCTCGACATCCCCGAGATGGTGAGCGAACTCGTCGAGGAGTACCCCGGCGCCGGCGTCAGCGGCGGCGGCCACCTCGTCGTCGGATCGATCAAGTTCGTCTCCGGGCGCCGCGAGGAGGTCCTCGACGCGCTCGTCGAGAAGATGTCCGACGCCGAGATCGACGAGGAGCTCCGCTCGACGCTGCTGGGCGAGTAAGGGCTTCACTCGAACTCGACGCGGCGCGCGACGACCAGCGCCGCGAGCACCGCGACGCCGGCCGCGCCGACTGCGATCCCCGGGAGGCCGCGACCGTCGAAGGCCCCGCCGCTGGCGGCCCAGTCCTCGGCGAAGACCTCGCCGTAGTACGCCGCCGGTTCGCCGCCCTCCAGGACGACCACGACCTCACGGTTCTCCTCGGCGGCCTGCCGGTTCCAGTTCAGCGACCCCAGCGCGACGCGGTCGTCGACGACCGCCCCCTTCGCGTGGACCTTCTCGAAGCGGTCGCCGGGATCCGCGAGCCGGACCGACAGCGGCAGGTCCTCCCGGTCGGCGCGGGCCTCCAGTCGGTCGGCGAGTTCGCGGTTGTCCTCGCGGACGTACCACGCGCCGCTCAGGAGGACCCGCACCTCGACGCCGCGGCGCGCGGCCCGGATCAGCGCCGCGGCGAAGGGACCGTCGGCCGACCCCAGCGATACCTGGACGACGTCGACGCGCTCGTCGGCGCCGTCGATCAGGTCCCGGAGTTCGCGGTCCGCGTTATCCGGCGCGACCAGCAGGCGGACCCGCTCGGCCCGGACCGTCTCGGGGTCGATCCGGGTGGGGTAGGAGCCGTTGGCCGCCAGCGCCCGTTCGAAGCGCCGATCGGCGCGGACCGCCGGCCAGGGGCGGGCGTCCCGCCAGCCCGCGTCGGCCCGGAAGGTGGCCGCCAGCGCCGCCGCGACCTCGGGATCGTCGATCCGCGCGCCCCACCCCCGCGAGGAGCGGCCGCCCACGCCCGCCGGCTTCCAGTTCTCCGTGAGCACGAGCGCGCGGTCGTCGACGACGGCGTACTTCGCGTGGTGGAACTCGTAGCGGGCGTGGGGACCGCCCACCGCCCGCACCTCGACTCCCGCCGCTGCGAGGCGGTCGAGGACCGCGGCCTGGCGCGCGCTCGCGCCCCCGACCGGTCGCCCCTCGACGAGGACGCGCACCGCGACGCCCCGCTCGCGGGCGGCGATCAGCGCGTCGGCGATCCGCTCGGACGTGAACGTGTAGCCCGCCAGCAGGATCCGGTCGTCGGCGGCCGCGACGGTCTCCCGGACGATAGCCGGACTGTCCGGGAGGGCGAACGCCGCCACGCTCGCGGGGCCGCTCTCGACGACCGGGCGGTCGGTCGCGCCGAGCGGGCGCCACGCCCAGGCGTCGCTGTGACCCGCCGCTGTTCGCTCGCGCTCGACGCGCCGGTAGACCGACCCCTCGGTGGTCGACCCGTAGCGCACCGCGTCGGCGACCACGCCGCCGCGGCGGAGTTCGATCCGCTCGCCACCGTTGGCAAGTTCCAGCCGTCGGTCGCCGGGGAGCGCCGAGACCCGCGTGTCGGCGCCGGTCAGGTTCCGCACGCGCCCCGGGTTGCCGGTGACCGCGACCCGGCCGCCGCTCGCGTTCGGCAAGGCGAGACAGCCCCCGGCGTCACAGAGCCGGTAGCTCCCGAGGTCGGTGCCCGGGGGGACGTCGAGGACGACGAACTCGCCGGCGTCGCCGCCGGCGACCGGATCGGGGAAGACGGCGGCCAGCGAGGCGGTGGCGTTCGCGCGACCGTCGGCCGCCGCGTGGGTGGCGCTGTCGTCGCCCCCGCTCGGATCGGCCCCGAGAGCGGGTGCGGCGACTCCGGTCCCGGTTCCAGTCCCAGTTCCGGCGACCAGCGAGCACGCGAGCAGGCAGGCGAGAGCGAAGCGTCGCACGCCGTCGGTGGTCCCGGCACCGCACTTGAACCCTCACCCGCCGGTTCGGAGTCGGACCGATCGGCGAACCGTCGGACGCGGGCCGCCCGCGGACGCGGGCAGCGCGAGAAGAGAGGAGCGGGAAACTACGCGGGCGTGCCGGCGTCGGAATCGGTTCCGGCGGTGTCGGTCTCGAGGGCGTCAGCGGCGCGCTCGGCCTGGGCCTGGACGAGGTACGAGCGGTCGTCGGCGTGGTCGCTGGCGGCCTCGAGGGCGCGTTCCGTGCCGATCTGGTTGAGCGCCCAGGCGGCGCTGGCGCGCACGGAGTCGTTCTCGTCGTCGCCGAGCAGGTCCGAGAGGGGGTCGATCGCGCGCGTGTCGCCGATCATGCCCAGCGCGCGGGCGGCGTTGCTCCGCACCTCGGGATCGTCGGCGACCAACCGGTCGGCGACGTCCTGGGTCGCCTGCTCGTCGCCGATCTCGCCGATGGCCTTCAGGGTCACCCGCTGGAGCCCCGGGTCGGAGTCGCCCTCGATGAACGGGAGCAGCGTGTCGAGCGCCCGCGGGTCGCCGATCTTCCCGAGGACCTCGATCGGGGGCTTGTTGCGCTTCTGGGCGCGCTGGTTCACCTCGTCGAAGGCCTCCTCCGGGCCGAGTCGGACGAGCGCGTCGAGGCAGTTCTCCTCCATGAAATCGGAGTCGAACCGCTCGAGCGCCAGCAGGATCGTCTCGGGGTCGTTCTCCGCCTCGGCGATGCGGACGACCGACAGCTCCGGGGGGTAGTCCTTGCGCGTCTCGCCGGTCAGCGTGTCGTAGAAGCCCTTCGTCCGGAGCTGTTCGACGACGGTGAGGTCGTCCCACTCCTCGGCGGCCTCGAGGTCGTCCTCCAGGTCCTCGACGGCCTCGACCAGCGTCGCGATGGTCTCCTCGTCGTCGTCGGCGTCCAGCCCCGCGCCCTCGATGGCGTCGGCGGCGTCCTCTAACGCGGCGGCGGACGGTTCGAGGTCGGGGCCCTCGCCCTCGCCCTCACCTTCGCCCTCGCCGGCCGCGCCGTCGACGTTCTCGGCGGGAGCGTCGCGGGCGCCGGTCTCGGCGGCGTCGGGGACCGCGACGACGGCGTCGATCGCCTCGTCGACCGTCGAGCAGAACGCCTCGACGGCCGCCCGGACGTCGGGCGCGCCGTCCTCCGTCCAGCGGGTGTCCCGGACGGTGCCGGCGGCGTCCCGGGCGCGCTCGGCGACGTCCTCGGCGTAGGGGCCGCGCTGGGCCTCGAGGTCCTCGCGCAGGTCCTCGACGCGGTCTTCGAGGTCGGCCTTGGGGTCCTCGTCCTCGTCCTCGTCTCCGTCCTCCTCGTCGGGTTCGGGAAGCGTCTCGACGTCGGCGGCGACCGCGTCCAGTTCGGCCTCAACCTCGTCGAGGTCGTCCTCGGTCTCGGCGGCCTCGAGGTCGGCGGCGACCTCGTCGAGGCGTTCGTCGAGAGTCTCCGGGTCGACGGGCTCGCCCGCGCCGTCCGCGGCGTCGACGTCGGCATCGGCGTCGGCCTCGGTGTCCTCGGCCTCGTCGGCGTCATCCCCGTTGCTCATGTGATAGACTGCGACAGTATCGGTCAAGAGCGTTTCCTTTCGGCCGTCCCCCTGGGCGTCCGATCGGGGTCACGGTCCGGATCGGGGTCGGGGCCGGTCGGGGCGCCGCCGCCCGGATCGCTCGCCGGTCGGTCCCGGTCTGAAACGCCGCTCGCGCCGCCGTCGGGGTCGTCCCCGCCGGCTCCGCCGGTCGCTCCGTCGCCCGGGCGCCAGTAGAACCGCGGCGCCAGCAGGAGGTAGGTCAGCGCGGCCGCGAGCAGCGCCCGGGGGAACAGCCGCGAGAGGGCGGCGGGCGCGGCCACGGCGAGCACCTGAACGCCGCCCATCGCGAGCGCGTCGCGGGCGTAGAGGTCCGGGTAGCGGACGCGCGTGACCATCAGGTAGGCGAACGCGCCGGTGACGGCCAGCAGGATCCGGGCGTCGACGACGCCGGCGAGATACGCCGCCGCCAGCAGCGTCGCCGCGAGCGTCGTCGGGACGCCGACGGTCACCGGCCCCTCGGGGTCGTGGGCGGTGTACAGTCCCAGGCGGACGACTCCGCTCGCGACGAACAGCGCCGGGATCAGGACCGCGACCGCGACCGCGACGCCCCCCGTCTCGCCGCCGATCCGCGCCTCGAACGCGACGGCGAAGACGAACACCGCGGGCGCGACACAGAAGGAGGCGACGTCGGCGAGCGCGTCGAGGTACGGCCCGACCACCGTGCCGCCGGTGCGGCGGGCGATCACGCCGTCGAGGCCGTCGGCGACCGCTGCGAGCAGGCCCGACGAACCGGGGCACCATGTCGCGGCAGTCGGGCCACGCCGGGTTAGGTCGTTTCGGTTCGCGGCGGCGGTTCGCGGCGGATGTCTCCGGGCGCGCCGGCCCGGGGTCGCCGCTCGGATCGCCGGACGCCCCGAAACCGGACCGGCTATACGTCCCTGTCGGCTAGTCGCGGCCATGAAGCGGCGCACCTTCCTCGGGTCGGTCGCCGGGACCGGGGCCGCCGTCGCCGCGGGCGCGCTGGCGGGCTGTGTCGGCAGCGGGCTCTCGACCGACCAGTACGACGTCGGGATGGCCGCCAACGCGTTCGAACCGACCGAGGTCACCGTGACGACCGGCGAGACCGTCGTCTGGGGGAACAGCAGCTCTCGCCCGCACTCGGTCACCGCCTACGAGAACGGCATCCCCGAGGGCGCCGCCTACTTCGCCTCCGGCGGCTTCGAGAGCCAGCGGGCCGCCGAGGACGGCTACTTCGAGGACCGGGGGGTCGTCGAACCCGGCGAGACCTACGAGCACGCCTTCGAGGTGCCCGGCACCTACCGCTACTTCTGTATCCCCCACGAGCCCGCGGGCATGAAAGGCGCCGTCGTCGTCGAGGAGTGAGCGAGCGACACCGCGAGAGAGCGGGTCGGACCCGTTGCTCGCGGGACGGCAGCCGAAAAGCGAAAGGTGGGAACTCGCGAGCGCGTCTGCGCGCCCGGGGTCAGACCTCGACGTCCTCGTCGTCGACTTCGACGGCGGTCTCCTGTTCCTCGGCGACCTCCTCGGGGCGCGCCTCGACGGTCAGCTTCTGGACCTCGACGCGGCGCACCGGGTAGATCGTCTTGGCCTCGGCGTAGATGGCCGAGGAGAGCCGGCCCTCGACGACGCTGTCGACGAGGTCCTCGAAGGTCCGCTCGTCGGCGGCCTCCTCGACGAGTTCGGTCATCCGCTTGCGGATGGCCCGCTCCTGGCTGTGGTCGGCCTTCTTGGTCGTGAACGCGACCGGCTGGACCTGCACGCGGTAGTCGTCGGTCGTCAGCACGGTCACGAACGACTCGATCTTCGAGGAGCCGCGGCGCACGAGGCTGCGCAGGTAGTCCCGCGTCAGTTCGTGCTCGACGAACTCGGTGTACGCCGAGTCGCTGCCCACGTCGTTGATGCGGAACGTGAGCTTCGTGTTGTTCTCCCCGGCGTCGCCTTTCAGTTCGCCGAGCGTCGTCTCGATGGTGCGGCCGTAGACCTGTTCGGGGTCGTCGGCCGTGGTCTCGCCGAGTTCGGCCCGGTCGAACTGCTCGGGCGCGAGCACGGTGTACCAGCGTTTCTCCTGTCTCTGTCGTGAAACCGATCGTTCGCTCATGATGTGTCAGTGGTGTCGATCAACTGCTGTGCTACCTGAAGGTTGGTGACGTAGTCGTCGAGGGTGGTCCGCAGACCGCCGGTGGTCGATCGCTCGACGACCGTCGAGACGGTCGCGCCGTCGACGGTCGTCGCCATCTCGTCGGTGTTGTCGGGGGCGACCGAGGCCGCCGCGAGCGCGGCCGCGTCGCCGTCGGCCCACCGCACGCGCACCGTCGCGCGGCGCGCGTGGGCGTCCGAGTCGCCGTCGCGGTCGCGCGAATCCGCTCCGGACTCGCCGTCCGGGGTCTCCGGATCCGGCGTCACGGCGACATCGCCTCCCTGAACGCGGCGACGAACGCCTCGCGGTCGCTCTCGCCGACGCGGGCTCTCGCGCGGGCGCCGCGGCCCGTCGCCCGGCCGTCGACGCCGGCGGCGGCCTCGCGGGCCGCCCGCGCGACCCCCTCCCGGTCGGCGGGCCCCGCCGCGGCCAGGTCACCGCCCTCGCGGGCGATCACGACCGGCTCCGGCGAGCGGTAGTCCCGGAGGAGCCGCGCGGCGGTCGGCAGCGCGGGCCCGGTGCCCGCAGGCACGTCGGCGACGACGAGACCGTCGTACCGGGCGGTCGTCGCCGATCGGACGGCGCCGTGGGCCCGGCGGGCGTGTTCGCGCCACGCCGACAGCGCGGCCTCCGCGAGATCGCAGCCACCGTCGCCGTCGGCGCGGCCGGCGCGGATCGCTAGCGCGACGCCGACGCCCGGACGCTCCCGGGCGACGGCGTCGAGGACGTCCCCGTACCCCGCCAGCGTCGCGAACGGTGTCCGAGCGGGTGTCCGATAGGGGTGCAGCGCCCGCTCGACGGCTGTCGCGGCCCGCGGGGGAGCGCCGGAGCGGGAACTGGAGTCGGTCTCGCCTTCCTCGCCCGGACCCGCGGCGGTCCCGGGGGCGCTCTCGCCGGCAGCGACCGCCGAGAGCGCCGCGAGCGACGCGACGGTCCGCCCGTCGCGGTCGCGGCCAGCGAGCGCCTCCGCGGCCGCCTCCGGGTCCCCGGAGAACGGGGCGTGGACGAGCGTCGTGTGCGCCAGCCCGTCGGCGAGGTCGTCGGTCGGCAGGGCGACGCCGGGGTCGCGCTCGCCGCCGGCCGCCGCCGCCCGGACGGCCACGCCGGCGGTCACCGCCAGCGGTTCGGCGGTGACGGCGACGTCGCCGCCGGGGCGACCCACGGCCACCGTCGTGTCGGCGTCCGTCGTCGAGTCGGTCCCGCCCCACTCGCGGACGCTCGCCTGAAAGGCGACGCCGCGGTCGGCCAGCGCCCGTGCGAGCAGGCCCACGGCGGCGAGCGCGTCCCCGTCGGGGGTTGCGATCAGCCGGACGAGGCCGGCGTCGCGACACCGCTCGGCGACGTCGCTGGCGCTCCCGGAGCTCCGGCGCTCGGATTCGGACTCCGGCTCTGACTCGGGATCGGCGTCGGTGTCGGGACCGGCGGCGGACATGCGCTGTGCGCCCCGTTACTCCTCGAGCAGCCGCTGGGCGGCCGCGTAGGAGTACGCGAAGTCCTCCGCGAGGACGTCGCCGCGGTAGTAGTCGACCAGCCGGCGGACCTTCGCCTCCGTGTTCTGGAGCGCGCGCTTGTTCTGGTTGTCGCCGGGGTGTTCCCGCATGTGCTCGCGGAGCCGCACCGCGCGCTCGAGCAGGTTGCGCAGGTCCTCGGGCAGGTCGTTGCCCGCGTCGTTCTCCTCGAGGATCTCGGTGACCTTCTTGCCGGTCGCCAGCTTGACGTCCGGGATCGGCGTCCCCTGGACCCCATCGTCGCGGAGCTTCATGCCGATCTGGCTGGGGTCGTGGCCCTGCTCGGCCAGTTCGACGATCCGCTCCTCGATGGCCTCGCTGTCTACGTCGCTCCACTCCGGTGGCTCGTCTGCCGTCGGGCGGTCCGAACCGGACGAACCGCGACGGCGGGTGTGCATTCGTGCCATGCGTGTGTAGGATTGGAACCGCACGAACCGCTCCGTAGCGAAGCGCACTACCGCACTCCCGAGCCGCAGGGCCCGCGAAACGAGTCCCCCGCGGCGCGTCGGACATGCGGCCGTGCTGTTCCCACCGTCCCGTGGGCGCGTCGCACTCAAAACGGTTTCTACTCGTTCCCGGTCCGCTGTGGTTCCCCTCGACGACCGCCGCCGACGCCGCGGTATCGCGGTTCGCGCGCCGACCGCTTCGATGGGGTTAAGTAACGCGCTGGGGTAGGTGGGGGTGCGGGCTCGTAGATCAGCGGTAGATCACTCCCTTGGCATGGGAGAGGCCCCGGGTTCAAATCCCGGCGAGTCCACTTCCTTCCCTCCCCCGTGACCAGGGTCCAAGGCTGTGGGGTATGGACTCCGTCGCGGTCGGATGCTGGATACAGGGCGCGTATCCAGCACGATCGCGGAGAACATCGGAAGAAATGTAATTCAACAATAGTATAATACTGGATATTTGGTTAAAACACGATTCTAAATAGTTCCAAACTATTATTATGGATTAGTCCACGCTTCATGTATCCCAGATGAAAAATCTAGGAGGGGGCAGACTCGCCTGTCGGAGTGGGATATGGAGGGAAAGGAAGCATGTTTCGCCCAAACGGTTACCGCGTCGAAATAACGGCCCGGAAAACCGCAGTCACGACGCTGAGCGGGGACAGTAACGCGAGCGGCGCTCAATCTCGTACTGCCGGTTGGGACGACATCACAGCTGTCCATCAAAGAACCTCATGACAGAAGACACTGACAACGCGACCGGGGAACGAACGTTCAAAATCCACGCGATCGAGGCCGATATCGTACTAAACCGGTTCGGGCTCCACGTTCACGACGGCGCAATGTACGTTCTGGAGGAGCACCTGGAGACTATCAGACAGCTCCGAGACGATATCCGTGCATACCTCGCAGATGTCGAACCGGTTCGTAAAGCGACTCGATCGGCGTACGACGAGTACGAGGAGCGCGTTGACGCTGTACTCCAGGCCGTCGAGAACGCGGACGATTCCCGTCAACGCCGCCAGCAGGCAGCTCACAACGTTATCCACGAACAGTACGACGCCGTCCTTGGCGGGGAGCAGTTGGCTGATTTAGATGATCTCGTACATGAGACACTCGCGCAATCGTACGACATCGACGAAAAGCGACAGCTCGCAGTCCGAGCGACCATCGACGAATACGGGCCATTAGTCGAGGTGGTCCGCAGACGTCTCGCCGACGCGGTCGACGAAACGCGCGGCGATGTGGAAAAATATAGCGATCGTATCGACCAACTCCAGTCGGAACTCGAGGACGACCACGAGGCTGTCGAAGGGCTCCGGCAGCTCGTCGCGAGTTACTGTGAGGCGATACCGAAGCGGCAATACGCTGGCGTCAATGCGACCGAGTCGGCGCGACGGGCAGCGGAGCTCAATCCGCTCGACGATGCCTACGCCCTGCTGGAGGAGAACAACCAGAAGGACCCGTCCATCATCCAACCGCTGGTCATTCGTGCCAACAGAGGCGAGGAGGTCACCATCGAGTTCGTCAACCACCTTGACCGCTCGGCTTCGATTCACCAGACCGCACTGCCGTACGATGTCAAGACCTCCGACGGCATGGCCGTTGGTAAGAATCCCGATACGACGGCCGCCCCCGAGTCCGAGGCGCCAGGTAATCACGTGGAGTACACCTGGCAGGCGACCCGCCAGGGGACGCACTTCTTCTACGATGGGGCGAACCAGGCCTTCGAGAGCGTCGACGCGGACGAGCGGAAGAACCTCCTCGCCAGGGGATTGTTCGGTGCAATCGTCGTCGAACCGCCGGGCGCGACTTGGGTGGACCCTCGTGACCACGAGGAGCTGCGAAGCGGTGTTCGCGCTGTCGTTCATCCGGGACGGGAGAGCCAGCTCGAGGAGAGCTACCGCGAATTCGTCGTCTTCTATCATACGCCAGAGGATACCCAGCCGGAAATAAGGTGGCCGACCAAACTGAAAGAGCAGACGACCCACGCTATCAACTACCGGTGTGACCCGTCCGGCCAGCGCGTCAATGATGAGTTCCCGGACACCGACAAGGAAGAGCTGTTCTACCACTCCTGGACGAACGGTGATCCCGGCGGCGGGGATAACGTCTATACGGCCTACAAGGGCGACCCGATCAAGTTCTGCTTCGTGGGGGCGTCCCACGAGGAGAACCACGTGCACCACCTTCATCAGCACCGCCACAAGGATGTTCCACAGAAGGAGGCCCCGACCATCGACGCCCAGACTATCGGGCTGGGGGACACCTACGAGGCGTACCTTGTCGCCGGTCACGGCTCGGGAACGGTCCGGCCCGAAATGTCCTTCGCGGAAGCGTTCACCGAGGCCGGCGCTGGTTACACCCACGGAACAGCCGGTGACGTACTTTTCCATTGTCATTTATTTCCCCACTACGCCGAGGGGATGTGGGGATTCATGCGGGTTCTCGACAAGGAACACGAGTTCCTCGAACCGCTCCCTCAGACGGGGATCGTCGACGAAGTGGACGATCCTCCGACGCCGCCCGGCACCATCCTCGCGGAAGACGCCGAAACGCCTGGGTTCCCGACGTTCGTTGGAGAGGCAATCAGGGAGGAGGAATGCGTTGATGATCCCGTCGGCTACGGAGCACCCAAGCCACCGGGGCTGACGCAGCCGGACCCGCGGGCCCCCACCCCGATGGAGCGTGCGGCCTTCGGCGACGAGCCGCTGCCAGGTGCACCCTACGCCGACCCGGTCGATGATCGGACCCGGCCCGACCAGCAGCCGAATCGACTCGTCGAGTACACTATCGCCGTGATGCGTGCCGAAATCGCCTACAACGACGCTGGCGATCACGACCCGGACGGCATCGTCTACGTCGCCCAGGAGGTGAACATCTCGCCGGGACCAGGCGAGAGCGAGGAGGATGTTGTCGGCGTGACGGATGGACCGGTGACGATCCAGGACGCCGAGCGGGTGCGCTCCGCGGAGCTGAATCCGGAACCGTTGTTCCTCCGGGCGAACGTCGGCGATTGTGTAACGGTCAAGCTGCGCAACGAACTCGATACGATAGATATGGTCGAGACGCGTCCGTTCGACGCGTCGATTCACCCCCACTACGTCGGGTACGACGTTCTGGCGTCGGATTCGCTCCCGAACGGGTTCAACTACTACCAAGGAACCGAACCGTCTGAGCCCACCGACGCTGATCAGGGCAACGTCTCCCGCTGGTACGCCGACGAAGAGGGCACGATCTACTTCCACGACCACATCTTCGCGCTTGCGAAAGGAGTCCACGGAATGTTCTGCGGTCTGCTCGTAGAGCCAGAGGGGTCGCAGTGGCGCGATCCCTACTCCGGCAACCGGGTGTTCAGCGGCGCGAAAGCCGACATCGTCCCGCCCGTGGACGCCGACGCGGCCCCATTCCGCGAGCAGGCACTCCATTACCACGATTTCGCACCACTGCGGAAACTTGACGGCGACTACGTCAACCCGGAGATGGAACACACGGTCAACAAGGGGACGATGGCGATCAACTATCGAAACGCACCCTACTACCACCGCAACCAGGCCGATCCGGCGTATGTCCACAGTTCGGCAGTACATGGGGATCCGCCTACGCCTGTCGTTGAGGCGTATGATGGCGACCCGATCCGCCTGCGGGTGTTCCAGGGCTGCTACGAGGAGCAACACACATTCAGCGTTCACGGACTTCGTACGGAACGTGAAGGGCTCCCCCCTGAAGCGTCGGTGAGCAAGTATCTCGGAACTTCAGAGGCGTTCACGTTCGAGATCCCCGGAGCGGAGACCGCACGGGACGGTGACGAACGCACGAACCCGAACGGCTTGCCCGTCCGCGATTACCTGTACGGGTCGAACGTCGTAGACGACCTCTGGACGGGGATGTGGGGGCTCGTACGCCTGTGGGGCGGCAGCGTCGACCATCTCCAGTCGCTGAGCGACGCCGAACCGCCCGGCGAGCCGATTTCTATGGAGTCGCTCCACGAGATGGGGCACCCAGCACTCCACTCGGACTTCGACTGGACCAGGGAAGGACAGCGCGCATCGGATCTCTACGCCGTGGACGACGCCGAATCCCTGCTCGATGCCACCGTTGATGCCCTTGACGAACTCGGAGATGCCGTTCTCGGCAACACCGATATCGGGGAGGATGCCGGGTGGAGGATCCAACAGCACCTCCGCGATCTCGGCGTCTACGACACCCCGCTGGTCCCCGCCGATGTCGATGCGCGGCGATGCTCGGGGACCGATGCACCCCCACAGCCCCCCACGGATGCGATCAGGCCATGTACGGGTGATGACGCCGAAGTCCGAGAGTATGACGTGACTGCATTCGTGACCGAGATACCCTATAACGATTACGGGGACCACGACCCGTATGGGGTGGTGTTCGCACTCGACCGCTACGTTGATGAGATCAAGGCGGGTGACCGCGCGCCGGAGCCGCTGTTCCTCCGCGTGAACGAGGGGGAGCGGTTACGGGTCAACCTCACCAACGATCTGCCGCAGTTCCTGAACAACGACCACCCGGACCCGGAGATGCTCGTCCCACAGCGGTGGGAGCGGTCGGACCGGGTGTCACTTCACCCACTCGCCCTCGAGTACGACGTGAACGCGGCCGCAGGGGTGACAGTCGGCTTCAACCACGATACGACGGTCGGCCCCGGCGAGACGTTTACCTACGAGTGGACTGCAACCGGCGACATCGACACAGTGTGCCTGTGGGACATGGGCGACCTACGGAGCACCCGGCACCACGGCGCTTTCGGGCAGGTACTCGTCGAGCCGTCGGACGCGGTGCCGCTCGATTCTGGCACAGCCGAACCGGCGGTCCACGGCGCGTCCGCGCTGGTACGGACTCCTGACGGCGAGGATTTCCGCGAACACGGTCTCCTGTTTGCCGACTCCCAGTACATTGTCAATCGTCACGACCCCACAAACTGCGTCGTCTCGCCCGTTTCGGGCGAGACGGCCACGTCGGCCGACGACGAGGGACTACCCTGCACGCAGATACCCGAAGACACCGAGGACCAGGGCTACGGGAGCGTCAACTACCGATCGGAACCATTCGGTCACCGCTTTGCGACCGACGACACCCAGCACCTCGTGTACAGTTCCCGGATCCACGGCGACCCGAACACTCCCGTCTTCGACGCGCTGGTCGGCGATCCCGTCCGGTTCCGCGTCTCGTGTGCGGGCGATAAGGCGCGGGGAATCACCTTTCACCTCGCTGGCCATCGGTGGGAGCGGTACCCCGGATTTGATGCGAGTCCCGCAATCGGGGTTGACGGACAGTTCGGTCCTGGTACCTCACGAGCCCTCGACCTGCTGGGTGGTGCCGGCGGGACGGGCGGTCACCCGGGCGATTATGTCTTCCAGGAAACGAAGCAACGCCGACGCCTCGAATCAGGCCTCTGGGGATTATTCCGCGTCCACGACAACGCGGCTCCGGAGTCCGTGCAGCCGCTCCCGGACCGAGCGGACGATGTCCCGCTCGCGGATCGCCCTGGCTACACCGTCGAAGCCCGGACCGACGTCACCGGGAGCGGCGAGACTGACGTCATCGTCGGCGTGCCAGACAGCGACCTCGGGGCGGTGAATTCCGGGAGTGTCTACCTCTTCGTGGATACTGCCCCGATGTCGATTACTCACCTCGCTGACGCCGATCTCCAACTCCTCGCTGAAACTCCAAATTGGCGGGCGGGCCAAACGATAGCAACTGCAGATCGGCCGGCCGATTCGGGAGCCGACCTCCGGATCGGTACGGCTACTGGTGACCACGTCATTGCTGGGGGGGAGGCGCTCCAAGAGCAAATCAACAAAGCGAGTGCTGCTCCCCGTTCTGAGTCAACCCTCGCCCGGTTCGTCCACCGGGCGATGCCCAGGGGTGAGTGGCCGGTCGTGCCACTCGAATCAGTCCCCGAGCCAGAATAGGGGTTTGCGGAGGATTTAGACCGCGTTTAAACGCGGATCCCGACTGGGCATTCGAATCGAACTCCCCGGAAGTCCTCATTGCCTAAACGGGCCGACCGCACTGTCTACGATCCCCCCGATCGATACGCGTTATATTCGGCAACGACCGCTGACTCTCATCACTGATTGAGGACTTCGACGGGGCCGGTATCCACGGGCGTAGAGATCCTTGGAACGCCAGGTTCGTCCTGCTTGGTTTTCACGCGACGGACGGGCCAATCCCAGTCATCGGTTGAATCCGTTGATTTGGCGGTGTTCTGTTAGGAATATCGGATGGGGGTTCACGTCTTCCTCTTCGGGAAGCCGACTCTCGCTTCCGTCCAGTCGCTTGAACTCGTCATGGCCATTCGGCTCCAGTTCCTCCTCCACCACGATCCCGTCCTCGTCCGAGATGGAGAGCGCTTCTTTAGGTGGACCTGGGCCGCCTCCGCCTCGGGATTGCCTCGTGGGGTTTCTCTCTGACTCCCACAGAAGGCGCACTGAGACTCGTAGACATCTCTTACCGATCAGCCGAAGGCAGAACGATCGAGAGCGGGAGGTTAGCAAGCGCTTAACCGGCGAGAGAACCGTCGACGCTTTGGAACGGAGTCGATCCGGCTCGACGGCTCCGCGCCAGTGCCCGGGCGGATCGTTCCCCTGTTCCGCCGTTCGTTATCGACTTTATAAATGCATAACTTAGATGTCTGTCGACGTCGAAAGACACGTGAGCGATTGCGACGAACCCCCCCGAGACAGATCTATCTCTCGTCGTCACGTACTCGCGGTACTCGGCTCCGCCGGCGTCGCCGGCTGTTTCGCGGCCGGAGGGCCGTCGGATCCGGAGACGGCCACTTCCGCCACGACCCCGACCGACACGCCCACTGCGACCCCGACGGAGACCGAGACGGCCACGGAAACGGAGACGGAAGCCGAACCCGAGACCGAGGCCGATCCCGACCGCTGGGAGGCGGCCGACGGCTCCCCCCGGGAAGCGAACGTCGAGGTCGAGATCATCGCCACTGACCTCGAGATCCCCTGGGACGCGGTTTTCGCCGCCGACGGGTCGATCTACCTCTCGGAGCGCGACGGTCGGGTCGTCCGCACGGGCGGCGGCGACGCGACCGAGGTCGCGACCCCCGAGGACGTCCACACCGTCGGCAACGCGGGCTCCCTGGGGCTCGCGCTCCACCCGGAGGGCGAGGACCTCCTCTATCACTACTACACGTCCCGCGACGGCGGGCCACGGCGCAACCGGGTCGTCCGCTACGACCTCGCGGCCGACGCGCCCGGCGACGCGGCCGAGGTGATCGTCGACGGCATCCCGGGCGGCGTCATCCACAACGGCGGCGACATCCGGTTCGGTCCCGAGGGGGACCTCTGGATCCCGGTCGGCGACGGGAAACAGGAGGACCGCCCCCTGGACCCGGACTCGCTGGGCGGGTCGGTCCTCCGGGTCACGCCGGACGGCGACCCGACCGGCGACGCGCCCTACGTCGACGGCGGCGACCCGCGGATCTACACCTACGGCCACCGCAACCCCCAGGGGGTTTCGTGGCTCCCGGACGGCCGGCCGGTCGTCACGGAGCACGGCCCGACCGGCCGCGACGAGGTGAACCTGCTCGTTCCCGGCGGCAACTACGGCTGGCCGGAGGCCCGCGACCGGGGCGGCTACGCCGGCACCGACTTCCGGCGACCGGTCGTCAACACCGGCCCCGACGAGACGTGGGCGCCCTCGGCGGCCACGTTCTACACCGGCGAGACCGTCCCGGAGTGGCGCAACCGGCTGCTCGTCCCCGGGCTCCGCTCCCAGCGGCTCAACGTCGTGACGCTGACCAGGCCAGACGGCGACCTGCCGCCGGCCGACAGCGCCACCCGCTACGACGGCGACTGGTTCGACGGCGACTACGTCGCCACCGCCCACCCGGTGCTCGAGGACGAACTCGGACGGATCCGCCGAGTGATCCAGGGTCCCGACGACGAGGTGTACGTGCTCACCTCGAACCGCGACGGGCGGGCCCGGGGCTCGTTCCCGAAGGGCCGCGACGACGTCCTCGCCAGGCTGACGCCCGTCTGAACTCGGCGCGGCGACCGACAGCGGTCCATCACGCTCGCCGCGCCCTGCCCGGTCGGGGACGACCGGGCGAACGCTGTCGCTGTGGCAAGGATTATCACCGCGTGGCCGCTGGTCGGACCATGGACGACGACGAATTCGACGAACTCGTCTCCTCGCTCACGCCGTCGTCGACGGCGGGCACCGTCTCCTCGTACCGCAACACGGTCAGCATCGCGTGTCCGGCCTGTGACGAGCCGTTCGACGACCTCGTGGTCTGTCGCGGGGAGTACGACAGCCTCGAACTCGACCGGGTGCTCGACATCTGCGTCGGTACGCACGACGACGACGTGCTCCTGTTCACCCACAAGTCCTGAACGGGACGGGGGAGGCCCCCGGCTCCCGCCGTCTACCGCTTTCGATGACTGACCGCACGCTCGCGCTCAACCCGGCCGTCGACGGCTTCGGCGCGCGGGATCCGAGCGCCGTCCTCTTCGTCGACGGCGCCCTCGCTGCCGGCGTCGAGGAGGGGCGCCTCGCCCGGCGGAAACACGCCCCCGGAACGTTCCCGCGACGCGCCGTCGCGGCGTGTCTGGACCGCGCGGACCTCTCGCTCGGGGACGTCGACCGGGTCGCGGTCCCCTGGCGCCCGGGGGGGTCGCGCCACCGCGCGGAGTTCCGGGACGGAGACAAGGACCCCGTCGACCTCGCGCCCGTCCGCGAGCGCCTCGCGGCGTTCGGTCCCGTCCCGCCCGTCGAGGCGTACAACCACCACCGCAGCCACGCCGCCAGCGCCTTCCGCCCCTCGGGGTTCGACCGCGCGCTCGTGGTCACCGTCGACGGTCGGGGCGCCCACGACGCGACCGTCGTCTGGGAGGGGACGGGAGACGGCCTCCGCCGCGTCGCGACCTACGACCCGCCCAACAGCCTCGGGCACCTGTACGCCGCGACGGCCGGCTACCTCGGTCACGGGGCGTTCGGCGGCGAGGGGAAGGTCATGGGGCTGGCGGCCTACGGCGAGGCGGACGCGGCGGTCGCACGCCGACTCCGGGGGGCGATCGATCCCGGCGTCGACTACGACGTCACGGGACTGGTCGGCGGCGGGGTCCCGTCGGGGGTCTCCCGACTGGCGTCGTTGCTGGACCGCCCCCGGGGGCGGGCCGCCACCCCCCGCGTCGCTCTCAACTGCAAGCTCAACCGCGCAGTCGCCGCCAGCCCGGCGGTCGACCGCCTGTTCGTCCAGCCGGTCGCCTCCGACGCCGGCGCTCCCGTCGGCGCCGGCCTGCTGGCGACCGGCGGCCGCCTCGACCCCGCGACGGTCTACTGGGGCCCGTCCTTCGGCGACGAGCGGATCGTGCGGCTGCTCGATCGCCGCGGCGTCGGCTACGAGCGCCCCGCGGACCTCGCGGGGCGGGTCGCCGACCTCCTGGCGGACGGCGCCGTCGTCGGCTGGTTCCAGGGCCGCCTCGAGATGGGACCGCGGGCCCTGGGCAACCGGAGCATCCTCGCCGACCCCCGGTCCGAGCGGACTCGCGACCGGGTGAACGCGTTCGTGAAACGCCGGGAGGCCTGGCGGCCGCTGGCCCCCTCCCTGCCGGCGGCGGCGGCCGAGGACTACCTCCGGCCGGCGACCCCGGCGCCGTACATGGTTCGGGCTGTCGACGTTCCCCCCGAACGACGCCGGACGATTCCGGCGGCCGTCCACCCCGCGGACGGGACGGCCCGGCCCCAGACCGTCACCGAGGCCCAGAACCCGCGGTACCACCGGCTCCTGCGGGCCTTCGAGGCGCGGACCGGCGTGCCCGCCCTCGTGAACACCTCGTTCAACGACCGCGGCGATCCCATCGCGGCCACGCCGGAAGCGGCCCTGGAGACGTTCCGCGCGACCGGGATAGACGCGCTCGCGCTCGGGGGCTGCCTGATCACGTCCTGACCGGCCGGTCCCGGCCTAGTCCGCGATCTGTCGGCTACTCCTCTCCCGATCCGTCGGTCCCGTCGCGCACCTCCAGGTCGCTCGTGGAGCCACAGACGGGACACGCCAGGACGCCCTTGATGTCGGTCTCGGCCTCGCCGCGGGGAAACGTCGACCCGCAGGCGCCACACCGGGTGTTGGCCTCCGTCGTCAGAGCGCTGTACTGCTCGGGGATCCCCCGAACGACGTTCGCCCCGCAGGCCGGACACTCCAGGTCCCCCTCGCCGCTGGCGGCCTCCGACCGGGGGAACATCGCCCCGCACTCGATGCAACTGGCGTCGATGGGCTCCGTCATTGCCCTTTGTTAGCACACGGCCGCTTGAGACTTCGGGTGGCTACGACGCCCGGGGGGCCCGCTACTCCCGTTCGATCCGGCTCGCGGTCCCCCGGAGCCGATCCGCCTCCGCCGGGTTGTCGCTCTCCTCCTCGCCGTCGGCGAGTTCCCGCAGCGCGCGGACGATGTCGTGTCGCTCGCGGCCGGTGACCTCGATGGTGAGCCTCTGGGGATGGTGGGAATCGGACATGGGAAAGCGATAGCCGTCGACGGTATTAACGATCCCGCCACGTCGGACTCGGCGCTCGCCGTCGAGAACCGCTGAAGGAAGTGGAGTGCTCCGACGGGGATTCGAACCCCGGTCATCACCGTGAGAGGGTGATATGATTGGCCGGACTACACCATCAGAGCGCTTGCACCCGGTTGTACTGGGGATTCACGTTTAACCGTTGCGCTTCGCGCGCCGTTCGTCACTCGTCATCGAACGGCGATCCGGCGGCGTCGGGTTCGTCGCCGGCCCGCGAGATGATGTTCTCGCGGCCCACCCGGAGCTTGCTGATCTGTCCCTCCTCGTCCATCTCCGAGAGCAGCATGCTCACCTTCGACTTCGACCAGCCGGTCTCCTCGACGATGTCGACCTGCTTCATCCGGCCGCCGCTCTCCGAGAGCAGCGCCAGCACGCGGTCCTCGTCGGTCATCAGTTCCGCGTCCGAGACCACGGGACCGGCGGCGCTCTCTCCCCCGTCTGTCGGCGGTGTCGTCCCGCCGCCGGAGTCGTCCCGGGGCGGCCCGGAGCCGTCCGCCCCGTCGCCGAGGGCGCCGCGCCGGTAGGCGACGGCCCCGCCGACGAGGAGCGCTGCGAGGAGCACCGCCAGCGGCCACAGCGGCGGGCCGCCCTCCGAGGCCGCGCCGTCGGGGGACGCCGTCACGGTCCCGTCGGTCCCCGCTCCGCCGTCGCCGGCACCGCCGCCGTCGGTTCCCTCGGGGACGAACACCACCCGGGGGCGGCCGTCGAGGAACTGCCGGCCGTTCTCGCCGCCGACCCACACCAGCGATCCGCTGTCGTTCTGGGCCGGTTCGGGGTCGACCGCCGTCGGTCGGAGGTTCCCGTCCCAGGTCACGATCAACTGCTGGTTCGGTCCGACGTACAGCCCCCCTTCGAAGACGTCGCCGACGATGATCTGCCCGTCGGTCCGCTCGGAGAAGTTCGTCCAGGTGAACGACATCTCGACGATCCCCTGGTTGCCCAGTCGATTGACGTACGCGTCCCGCTGAAATCCGGTCGCGTTCATCTCGCGGCCCGTCTCGTTGGTCCCGGCCCCGGTCAGCCGCTCGGCGCGGCCCTTGAACTCCCGGTAGGTGTCGGTCTCGTTTTCCCTGAACGAGTCGGCGAACTCCTCGAAGCGCTGGCGTTCGGTCTCGTTTGCCAGCCCCCGGCGGTAGCTGAACCGCCACCGCGCCGACCCGTTGGGGAACACCTCGACGGTGAACACGGTCCGGTCGAACTCCTGGGCCTGGACCGTCGGCGGGCGGGAACTGGCGGCCGACTGCGACGGGGCGGCGGCT
>PXRR01000063.1:25785-43364 GCA_003021975.1 Halobacteriales archaeon QS_5_70_17
GGCCTCGTAGCCGAAGGAGCCGGCCATCCCACAGCACCCGGAGTCGAGCGCGTCGACGTCGTAGCCCGCCCGCCGGAGCACGCCCACCGCGTGGTGGTCTCTCAGCGTCGACTTCTGGTGGCAGTGGCCGTGGTACGTGAGGTGGCCGTCGCCGTCGAGAGACATCCCCTCGTCGAGGCGGTGGACGTCGAGGTACTCGCAGACCCCGTAGGTGTTCTCGGCGAGCGCGTCGACGTCGCCCGCGGTCACGTCGGCGCTACCGTCCGGCAGCAGGTCGCGGTAGTCCGACTGGAACATGACGGCGTCGGAGGGTTCGACGACGACCACGTCCCACCCCTCGCGGACGCGCGGAGCGAGCGCCGTCACGTTGGCCGCGGCCCGCTTGCGGGCCGTGTCGAGGAAGCCCTTCGAGTGGGCCGCCCGGCCGCTCGGGCCGACCTCCGGGACCTGGACGTGACAGCCCGCCGCCTCCAGCACCTCGACGGCCGCTTTCCCGGCCGCCGGGTCGTTGTAGTTGGTGTAGGTGTCCGGGAACAGCAGCACCTTCCGCTCGGCGGCGTCCGGAGCTACCGCCGGACTGCGGTCGGCCGCCCAGTCCGCGAGGCTCTCGCGGCGGAACGGCGGGAGCGTCCGCTCGCTGGCGATGCCGAGCAAGCGCTCCTGCAGCGCGTCGGCCCCGGGGAGCTTCGCCGCCCAGTTCGACAGCGGCGCGAGCGCGCTCCCGACCCGGTTGACGGCGTCGACGTTGGCGAACAGCCGATCGCGGAGGCTCGCCCCCTCGCGTTTCTTGTGCTCGTACTCGACTTCGGCCTTCAGCTTCGCCATGTCGACCTCGCTCGGGCAGTCCTTCGAGCAGCCCTTGCAGCCGATACAGAGGTCCATCACCTCCTCGACGAACTCCTCGTCCGCGGGGTCGCTGGGCAGGTCGCCGCTCATCGCCTGCCGGAGGGAGTTGGCACGCCCCCGGGTCGACAGTCCCTCCTCGTCGACGGCGCGGTAGGTCGGGCACATCACCCCGCCGGTGAGCTCCTGGGACCCCCGGCAGCCGCCGCAGCCGTGGCAGAGCTCGACCATCCCCTGGAAGCCGTTCTCGTTGCGCCAGTTGAGTTCGGGCTCGAAGCCGGCGTCGAACTCGTAGTCGGCGCCGAACCGGAGGTTCTCGGTCATGTCCCAGTCGCCGCAGACGCTGCCGGGGTTGAGCAGCCAGTCGGGGTCGAACGCCGACTTCAGGTCCCGGAAGACCCCCCAGAGGTGGTCGCCGTACAGCTTGCGGTTCCACTGAGTCCGGGCGCGTCCGTCGCCGTGCTCTCCCGAGACCGACCCCCCGTGCTTCACGACGAGGTTCGTCGCCCTGTCCGCGATGTCGTGCATCTCCTCGATGCCCTCGACGGCCTTGGTGTTGACCAGCGGGCGGATGTGGAGCACCCCCGGACCGGCGTGGGCGTAGTAGGAGGCGAAGGTGTCGAACTCGTCGAGCACCGCCTGGAACTCCTCGACGTAGGCCGGCAGGTTCTCGGCCGGGACGGCGGTGTCCTCGATGTAGGCGATGTGCTTCTCGTCGGTCGTCCGGCCCAGCAGGATCGGCAGGCCGGACTTGCGCATCTTCCAGAACTTCGAGCGCGTCTCGGCGTCGTGGGCCTCCATCGCCTGCCGGGCGTAGCGGTCCTCGGGCAGCGTGTCGCTCGGCTTCGCGGTCGGCGCGGTCTCGGCCGCCGCGCCCGTGGCGTCCTCGCTCTCCCCGCCGTCGGGGAGCCGGTCCTCGATCAGGTCGGCGACCTTCCGCCGGCCCTCCTCCTCGCTGTCGGCGTAGAACTCCACCAGCAACACCGAGTCGGTCCCCTCGGGGAGCGTCCCGACGACGTCTTCGAACTCGGCGGTCTCCCGCGCTAGGTCGAGCAGGACGTCGTCCATCACCTCCAGGGCCGCGGGCTCGTGTTCGAGGATCGGCGCGACGTCCTCCATCGCGTCGGGCAGCGAGTCGTAGGTCAGCAGGGCGACGGACTTCGTCGCCGGGATCGGCTCCAGGGACACCTCGGCCTCCGTGACGACCGCCAGCGTCCCTTCGCTGCCCGCCAGCAGGCGCGCGAGGTTCACCGACCCCGGCTCGCTGTCGGGGTCGATCCCGGAGTCGTCCGGGAGGCGGCGCTCGCCGCGGGCCTCGTCGATCAGCATGTCGAGGTTGTATCCGGAGACGTTGCGCTTCAGGTCGGGGTAGCGCTCGTCGACCTCCTCGCTCTCCTCGTCGACGATCCGGACCACCTCGGCGTAGATCGCGGGCAGCAGATCGCTCTCCGGTCCCCCCGGTCCCCACGCGTCGGCGTCGGGGTCTGACTTTGCCCGCAGTTCCTCGAGGGCGATCTCGCCGAACGTGGCGACGGTGCCGTCCGCGAGGACGGCCTCGACGGACTCGAGGTAGTAGTCGGTCTTGCCGTACTTCAGGGAGTGCGACCCCGTGGAGTTGTTGCCGATCGCCCCGCCCAGCGCGCTCCTGTCGCCCCACGCCGGATCGGGGGCGAACTTCAGTCTGTGGGGTTCGAGTTCGGCGTTGATCTCCCCGAGGATCGCGCCGGCCTGCGCCCGCGCGCGGCGGCCGCCGGGGTCGACCTCCAGGACGGCGTCCATGTGCCGAGTGAAGTCGAGCACGACCGCCTCGTTGACCGTCTGGCCGGCCAGGCTCGTCCCTCCACCACGCGGGAGCACGGGGATTCCCCGGCGCACGCAGTACTCGACGACGGCGACGACGTCCCCGGTGTCAGTCGGGTAGACGACGCCGACCGGGAACGCCTCGTAAGCGCTGGCGTCGGTCGCGTACAGCTCCCGCGAGTAGTCGTCGAACCGTACCTCCCCGTCGACGAGGCCCTCGAGGTCCTCGACGAGCCCCCGACGGGCGACTGCGCCGAACTGGTAGTCGTAACCGGCGCGGTCGTCGGCGGCCGGATCCCGGTCCCCTGTTGCCATGTACTCACCTCCCGCGGGGAGGAGTAAAAGCGGGTCGGTCTCCGGGAATCCGAGGCGACTCGCGCGGCACCGTCGCGGGGATCGATGGGCTTACTCGACGGTGACCAGCACCACGGCGACCACCGCGAGCACGACCCCGGCGCCCTTCCGGAGGGTCAGCGGTTCGTCGAGCAGGACGGCGCCGACCAGCGCGCTCGTCACGATGAACATCCCGAAGATCGGTACCACGACGTTCACCGGCCCCAGCGCGAGCGCCCGGTAGTACGCGAGGATGCCGACGGCGAGACAGACGCCGCTGGCGAACATGTACGGCGCCTTCGGATCGTCGAGCGCCGACAGAACCGGGTTGTCCGCGACGACGACGACCGCCAGGGTGATCACCACGAACACGCCGTTCGACCACAGCGCGACCGTGTTGCTCGGGATGCCGCCGGTCGCGACCTTCGTGAACAGCGGGACGAGCGTGTAGGCTGCGAGCGCCAGCAGGGCCCACAGGAGGTAGCTCATACTCGGGGCGTGCGCGCCGGACCCGGAGATACGTTACGCTTCGCTCGCGCGGGGCGCCGGGTCGGTCAGAAGCGGTCGCGTCAGCGCTCCGTGCACGGGAGTTCGTCCTTCGTCGCCGAGGCGAGCCGTTTCGCCCGATCCTCGTCGAACTCGTCGGTGAGGTCCTCGGCGGCTGACTCCCAGGTCCCGCCGATCGACGACCAGCACTCGAGGACGCTCTCGCGGTCCCACCCCTCCGGGAGGTCGTCGGGTCGTCGGCGTCGGACTCCGTCGGCGCCAGGGCGCCGGCGCGGTAGACCGCCGAACCGACGGCCTCGAGGCCGACGACGTACGCGGGGCGGTCGTCGCGGGCGTCGACGTTCGTCACGCCCTCCTCGCCGGCCGGGAACTCGAAGTCGTCGGTGCGGGCGGCCGCGACGACGCCCCGGCCGTCGGGCGTCGAGACCGCGTGGCCCTCGTCGTAGCGCGTTCCCGTGTGCGGATACGGACGGGTGAGAGGAGTAGTCGTTGGCCCTGAGTGGTCACGGTGGGCCCTCCGGGGGGCGAACGGGCGCGACGGGGACCCGACCGGAGGGCCGCGGCCGCGATGGAGGATCAGTCGGCGATGACGCGGCGCTCGTCGAGGACTTCGAGTTCGGGGTCGCGCACTTCGATGCCGCGGGCGCGGAGGCTCTCTCGCATCTTCCCGGCCGAGACACCGGCGTACTCGGCCGCCTGAACGAGCGTCAGCGAGCCGTCCTCGTAGAGCGCTGTCGCCGTCATCACTGCGTGTTGGCGCATACATCCCTCACCAACCTTCATGCCTATAAGTATATCGTGAGACAATGTCCCATACCCACTCCTTATACTCTCTCCCGAGGACAGTCTCTCCAGGGACTGTAACCGGCGCGCGAGCGGCTCCGGCGGCCGTCGCTCCGGAGGGCCGGGGGGGAGGGTCGAGTCAACGCCTGTCGCGGTGGAAGGGTTTTTCTCGGCATCGGTCCGTGGGTGCACATGGACCGTCGCGAACTCCTCGAGTTGTTGCGGGAGAACGCTCGCTACTCGACCGCCGACCTGGCCCGTCAGCTGGGGGCCGACGAGGAGGCCGTCGAGACGGCCATCGCGGAACTGGAGGCGGAGGGGGTGATCCGCGGCTACAAGGCCGTCGTCGACGTCGAGCAGTTGGACGACACGCCCGTGCGGGCGTTCGTGGAGTGCAACGTCGCCCTCGACCGGGAGACTGGGTACGGCGACATCGCCCAGCGACTCGTGAAATTCGACGAGGTGCGCTCGCTGCGGCTCGTCAGCGGTGACTACGACTTCGCGCTGGAGGTCGAGGACGACTCGATGGGCGCGCTCTCGCGGTTCGTCAGCGAACAGGTCGCGCCGGTCCCCGAGGTGACCCAGACGGTGACCCACTTCATCATGACCTCCTACAAGGAGGGCGGCATCGAGTTCGGCGACGGCGACGACGACGACCGGCTCTCGGTCACGCCATGAGCGAGTTCCGCATCGCCGACCGGGTCGCGTCGGTGCCCCCCTCGGGCATCCGACGGTTCTTCGAACTCGCCGAGGAGATGGACGACGTCATCTCGCTGGGGGTCGGGGAGCCCGACTTCACCGCCCCCTGGCGGGCCCGGCAGGCGGCCATCGACTCCCTGGAGCGCGGGCGCACCTCCTACACCGCCAACCGGGGGATGGCCGAACTCCGCGAGGAGATCGCCGGCTACGTCGAGCGCTACGACCTCTCGTACGACCCCGACGACGAGGTGCTGGTCACCGCCGGCGCGAGCGAGGGGCTGGACCTGGCCTTCCGCGCGCTGGTCGACCCCGGGGACACGGTCGCGGTCGTCGAACCGTGTTACGTCTCCTACCGGCCGGGCGTGACCTTCGCCGGCGGGGAGGTGCTGTCGGTGCCGACCCGCGCCGAGGACGGCTTCGAACTGACCCGCGACCTCCTCGAGCGGTCGGGAGCGGCCGACGCCGACCTGCTGGTGCTCTGTTACCCCAACAACCCCACCGGGGCGACGATGGACCGCGAAGGGCTGGCGGAGGTCGCCGCCTTCGCCCGCGAGAACGACCTGACGGTCCTCTCCGACGAGATCTACGCCGAACTCACCTACGAGGGCGAGCACGCCTCGATCGCCGCCCTGCCGGGGATGCGCGAACGGACGGTCGTGTTCAACGGCTTCTCGAAGGCCTTCGCGATGACGGGGCTCCGGCTCGGCTACGCCCTCGGCCCCGCCGACGCCGTCGGCGCGATGAACCGGGTCCACCAGTACACGATGCTGTCGGCGCCCACTACCGCCCAGTACGCGGCCCTGACCGCGCTGCGGAAGTGCGCCGACGACGTCGGGGACATGCGCGACCAGTACGACCGGCGGCGTCGGTTCGTCCTCTCGAGTTTCGAGGAGATGGGAATCGACTGCGTCGAGGCCGAGGGCGCCTTCTACGCCTTCCCGGAGGCCCCCGGCGGCGACGCGGAGGCGTTCGCCGAGGACCTCCTCGAGGCGGAGCGGGTGGCGATGGTCCCCGGGACCGCCTTCGGCGCCGGCGGCCAGGGCCACCTCCGAGCCTCCTACGCGACCGGGATCGACGAACTCCGGGAGGCCATGGCCCGACTGCGGCGGTTCCTCGACGCGGAGCAGTAGCTTTCCCACCGTAACCTTTCGATAAATAGACGCAATCCTTTTTGATCCGAAGACTTATCGGAGGCTATGGCTATCAAGGACGCGTTGCCCGGCGGGGACGACTCCGGGGAGGGGCCGGGCGACGCCGGGACCGACGAGGGGACGGCACCGGACGGGGAGGCGGACGGCTCGTCCGCCGATCCCGGCGTCGACGTCGCCGTCGGTGAGTACACCTGGGCGGACTACAAGGAGGAGTACTACTACGACGAGGAAGGCGAACCGCCCCGCGACGACGAGGGCGAGGTCGTCGAGTTCGACGAGGACGAGGCGCTGGGGTTCGACGCCGGCACGCTCGCCGGCCGGCTGAGCTTCGGCGGTGACGCCGCCGAAACCGTCGCCGAGATCCGGGACGAGCGGACCGTCGACGTCAACGAAGACGTCGACGAGGACGCCTTCTTCTCGACCGTCGAGGGGCACACGACCGTCGCCAACCGCTACGACCTCGAGAAGGCGGTCCCCCTGGCCAAGAAGTCCCACTTCCGGGAGGTCGACCGTTACTGGGTGAACAAGCCCCACGCGTTCGTCGTCATCTTCCACTCCGAGAAGGAAAACGAGAAGAAGTACTACGTCGTCGAGCCCTACTTCACCGAGATCGAGCGCGACCTCCGAGAGTTCGTCTCCCGGAAGCTCAAGACCGCGATCAAGTACTCGGACGACGACGTCGTCGTCCAGGGCAGCGAGGACGCCCGGAGCGGGGTGATCCAGCGCGAGACGATCCGGCTGCTGGAGCGCTACGACCTCTTCGAGGGCGACGCCGCTCGGCTGACCGACTCCGGGGCCGAGGACGACGAGGGACTGGTCGATCAGGTGAAGGAACTGTTCGGTCTCGAGCAGGAACACGTCGAGGCCGACGGCGAACTCGAGGGGACAAGCGCGCGCCCCGAACCCGCGCTGCTCGAGGAGGACTCGCCGACCCTCTCGGAGTACCAGGTCGAGAAGCTCCTCTACCTGCTCAAGCGCAACTTCGTCGGCTTCGAGCGCATCGACCCGGTCAAACACGACATCAACATCGAGGACATCTCCTGTGACGGGTACCACTCCCCCGTGTTCGTCTACCACTCCGACCACGAGCAGATCATCTCGAACGTCTTCCACGGGAAGGAGGAACTCGACGACTTCGTCGTGAAGATGGCCCAGCGCTCGGGGAAGGGCATCTCCAAGCGCCAGCCGCAGGTCGACTGTACGCTGCCCGACGGGTCGCGCGCCCAGTTGACCCTCGGTCAGGAGGTCTCCGACCACGGGACCAACTACACCATCCGGCAGTTCAAGGACGTCCCCTTCACCCCGATCGACCTGATCAACTGGAACACGTTCTCGCTCGACGAGATGGCGTACCTCTGGCTGTGCATCGAGAACAAGAAGAGCCTCATCTTCGCGGGGGGCACGGCCTCGGGGAAGACGACCAGCCTGAACGCCGTCTCGCTGTTCATCCCCTCGAAGTCCAAGATCGTCTCCATCGAGGACACCCGGGAGGTCGAACTCCCCCAGCGCAACTGGATCGCCAGCGTCACCCGGCCCTCCTTCTCCGACGACGGGAAGGGCGACGTCGACGAGTTCGACCTGCTGGAGGCCGCGCTCCGCCAGCGCCCCGAGTACATCGTGATGGGCGAGATCCGGGGGGAGGAGGGGCGGACGCTCTTCCAGGTGATGAGTACGGGGCACACGACGCTGACGACGTTCCACGCCGACTCCGTCGGCGAGGTGATCAAGCGGTTCACGACCGACCCGATCAACGTCTCGAAGACCATGTTCACGGCGCTGGACCTCGTCTCGATCCAGACCCAGACCCGGGTCGGGGGCCACAAGGTCCGCCGGAACAAATCGGTGACCGAGATCAACCGGTACGACCCCGAGAACGACGAGATCAACGTCCAAGACGTCTACCAGTGGCAGGCCGAGACGGACGAGTTCCTCGAGATGGGCGAGTCCAACACCATCGAGGAGGTCAAGTTCGACCGCGGGTGGAGCCAGGAGAAACTCGACCGGGAACTGCTCAAGCGGAAGGTCGTGCTCGCCTACCTCATTCGCAACGGCCTCAACACCTACACGCAGGTCGCCGCCAGCCTCCAGGCGTTCATCAACGACCCCGACACGATCCTGGGGCTGATCGCCGCCGACGATCTCGAGCGGAGCCTCGAGGACCTGCGGGAGATGGAGTCCGTCGAGATCGACATCGACCCCGAGAAGGAAGAGATGGTCCCCCGTCCCGACGCAGGCGACGAGATTCTCGCGGAGACGACCGCGACCCTGGAGGACGCGGCGGACCTCATCACCGAGTACCGCGATCGCGGCGACGCCGACCTCGTCGACGCGCTCCCGTCGGCCGCCGCGAGTGACGGCGACGCGGACGGCCCCTCCGACGGGGGCGGCGGTCGCACCGACGACGCGGAGAGCGCAGACGACGGCTTCGGCGGGTTCCGACCCAAGGGAGGGGAGGAATGAGCCTCGGGACGGGGACCGAAGCCGGCGGACGGCAGTTCGGCGGTGGATCGATCGGCGACGTCTTCTACCCCCTCTACCGGTGGGCCTTCGACGAGGACGGCGACTTCGTCGCCTCCGTCGAGCGGAAACTCGGGGAGGCGCGGATGCCCCACACCGTCGAACTCTACCTCTCGCGCGCGCTCGGGATCGGCCTCGCCGTCGGACTCGCGCTGTGGATCGTCGGAACGCTCCTCACGTTCATGGTCTTCGAGCTGTTCGTCCAGGGGACGCCGAGCATCCTCGGCCTCCCGATCAGCGGACAGCTGCTCGCGATCGTCCAGGCGGTGAAGGTGCCCGCGCTCGTCCTGCTGGGCGGGATCGTCTTCGGCGCCGTCGGCTTCGCCGGCGGGTTCGGCACGTTCGTCGGCATCCCCTACTACGTCGCGGGCGAGCGGAAACGCGAGATCAACGTCCTCCTGTCCGACGCCACCTCCTTCATGTACGCCCTCTCGGTGGGGGGGCTCAACCAGCTCGAGATCCTCGAGGCCATGGCGATGGCCGACGACACTTACGGGGAGGTGGCCAAGGAGTTCCAGAACGTCATCCTCGAGACCCGCTATTTCGACACCGACTACCGGACGGCCATCCGCAACCAGGCCCACCAGACCCCCAGTACCGAACTGGGCCAGTTCCTGACGGACATGCTCTCGATCGTCAACTCCGGGGGGAACATGACGAAATTCCTCAAGGACCAGAAGGACAAGCAGATGCGCACCTCCAAGCAGGAACAGGAGACCGTCCTCGAGACCCTCGAACTGTTCGGCGAGATGTACATGACCCTCTCGCTGTTCCCGCTCCTCCTGATCATCATCCTCGTGATCATGAGCATGCTCGGCAACGCCCAGACGATGCTGCTGTACGGCACCGTCTACGGGCTGATCCCGCTGATCGGCGGGGGCTTTCTCGTGCTCGTCTCCACGGTCGTGCAGGACGAAGTCGGGGACGGGTACCTCGACAGCGAGAACGAACTGAGCTTCGACGACGCCGACCAGGGGATGTTCGACCTCGGCCTCGTCGAGCGGTACGCCGGCGGCTACCAGGTGTTCGACCGGATCAAGAGCCGCGAGGGCAACTACGAGACCGTGCAGTTGCTCAAGCGCCCCCACCACTTCTTCCGCGATCACCCGCTGACGGTCCTCCTGCTCACCGTCCCGATGACGCTCGTCCTGCTCGCGTTCTGCGTCGCGGCCGGCTTCGCCCCCCTCTCGTTCGAGGGACTGAAAGGCGCTCCGGTGCGCGGGACCTTCTTCCTGATCTACGTCCCGCTGTACGTCAACCTGCTGCCGCTGGCGGTGTTCTACGAGTGGAACGTGAAACACCGCCAGGCGGTCGTCGGGAAGCTCTCCGAGCACCTCCGGAAGCTCTCCTCGGCCAACGACACCGGGATGACGCTGCTGGAGTCGATCAAGGTCGTCGCGGAGACGTCCAACGGCCGGCTGGCCGACGAGTTCGACACCATCCACGCGAAGGTCAACTACGGGACGAACCTGAGGGACGCGCTCATCGAGTTCAACAACGACTACCACATCCCGCGACTGGCGCGGACGGTGAAGCTCATCTCGAAGGCCCAGGAGGCGTCGAGCCAGATCACGGCGGTCCTGACGACGGCGGCGCAGGTCTCCGAGAACCAGGACGACATCGACCGCGACCGGAAGGCCCGGACGCGCATGCAGGTCGTCATCATCATCATGACGTTCCTCACGCTGCTCGGCGTCATGGCCATCCTGAAGGTGAAGTTCCTCGACGTGATGGCCGGCCTCGCCGGCCAGGCCAGCGGTGGCGGTGGTGGCGGAGCCGGCGGCGGCGGGGGATTCGGTGCCAGCGTGGACATCGAACTGCTGACGCTGCTGTTCTTCCACGCCGTCACCTTCCAGGCGATCATCTCCGGGCTGATCGCGGGCTACATCCGCGACGTGAGCATCCTCTCGGGGATGAAGTTCCTCGTCATCCTGCCCACGTTCTCCCTGCTGGTGTTCATCTTCGTATGAGAGCGCAGACGACGCTGGACTTCGCGATCGGGATGAGCTTCTTCCTGCTGGCGGTAGCTTTCGTCTTCGCGTTCGTCCCGGGCATGATCGATCCGTTCACCGGCAGCACCCAGGAGGAGATGACCGCCTCGAACCGGCTCGCCGACCGGCTCGCGACCGACGCGCTGGCCTCCCCCGACGAGCCCACCGTCCTCAACGAGACGTGCACGCGACGGTTCTTCGATACGAGACGACCGGCTGTCGGTCAACGCCACGATCACCGGCGACGCCGACGACGACGGGAACGGCGGCCTGCTGTGCTGGGACGACGCCGCCGCCAGCGTCGCCGAGGAGTCCAGCGGCGACTGCGGCGACAGCGCCGACGTCACGTTCGCCGGCGGCGACGCGCCGCCCGACGGACAGTCGGTCGTCAGCGCCACGCGGCGGGTGACGATCGGCGATACCGACGCCAGGCTGGTGGTGAGAGCATGGTAGACAGGAGCGCGGAGAGGGCGCCCGGCACGGGCCGCGACCGGGGCCAGGCCCACACGCTGGAGGCTGTCGTCGCCGCCGTCCTCCTGATCGGCAGTCTGACGTTCGCGCTGCAGGTGACCGCCGTGACGCCGCTGTCGGCGAGCACGTCGAGCCAGCACATCGAGAACCAGCAGGCGGCCACCGCAGAGGGCGTGCTCGCCGGCGCAATCGAGGACGGCTCGCTCCGGCGGGGGCTGCTCTACTGCGATCCCGCCGCCGACGATCGCGATCCGACGTTCAACAGCACCGGCGACGACCCCTACTACGTCGACGCGCCGACGATCAATCACTCCGGCAATCTCACCGGGTTCGGGGAGCGTCTCGAGGCGGCCTTCGGCGAGCGGTCGATCGCCTACAACGTCATACTGGTCTACGAACACGGCGGAAGTACCGTCCGCCGCGAGATGATCTACCAGGGGACGCCCAGCGACAACGCCGTGACGGCCTCGCGGACGGTCGCGCTCTTCGACGCGGACAACCTCTCGCAGCCTGTCGACAACGCCACCCTCGAGACCACCGGCGGCACGCTCACGGACGGCACGTGCTACGGCTCTGACAGCGTCGCCGACGGGAGTCTCCACAAGGTCGTGAAGGTGGAGGTGATCGTATGGCGGCAGTGAGCGACCGGGACCGCGGGCAGCTCATCATCGTCGGCGGGCTGGCGCTGGCGGTGACCCTCGTCGCCGTCGCGCTCGTACTGAACGCCGCCATCTACACCGAGAACCTCGCGAGCCGGGACGACGCCGACCGGATCGACGACGCCAACGCCGCTCGCAACGACGTGCGGGCGGGGCTGGTCGGGGCAGTCGAGCACGCCGACGACTCGCAGTCGTTCGCCGATCAAACCGACGACGTGAACGCCTCGATGGACGAGATCGAAAACGAGAGCGGCTACTACGCCGCACAGGGCGGCGCGTCCCTGTCCGTCGGGAACGTGAGCTACGAGGAGGGCCGGCGGCTCGCGCGGGACAGCGAGGGCCAGTTCGTCTCCCCCGACGCCGGCCAGACCACCTATCCCCTCGTCGACGACGGCACGGTCCACGAGCACTCGATGAACGTCTCGAAAGACTCCCTCCGGGAGCGGGGGGAGATCACCGACCCGATCAGCGACCTGACCGGCGACGACGTGTTCAACGCCACCTACAGCAACGCCAGCAGCGGCGTCGAACGGTCGGTGTTCGTCTACAACGAGTCGAACGAGGTGACCGTGGAGGTCTACGACGAGAACGGCGACCGGATCGGGAGCGTCTGTAACGCGTCGGCCACCGACGGCCACGCCGCTGTCGACGTGACCGAGGGGACCGTGGCCGGCGACTCGTGTGCGGCCCTCGAATCCTTCGACCCCCTCGGTTCGACGTACGACCTCGAATACGGTAGCACGGCCAACGCCGACGGGACCTACGAGGTCACCGCCAACGTCACCGGCGGGACCGCCCACGACCAGCACGCCCCCGATAGTTCCGCCACGATCCTCGCCGCCGAGACGACGATCACCTACCGGTCGCCCGAACTGTACTACGAGACGACCATCCGGTACGAACCGGGTGATGCCATTGCGTGACGATCGCGCGGTTTCGACGGTCGTCGGGTACACGCTCACGCTCGGGATCATGACGCTACTGATCACGGGCCTGCTGGTGGCTGCCGGGGGCTTCGTCGAGGACCAGCGCGAGCGGACGGTCCGCGCGGAGTTGCAGGTCGTCGGCCAGCAGATCGCGGCCGACCTCGACGTCGCCGACCGCCTCGCCCGCGCCGACGGGACCGACACGACGGTCGAGATTCACAGCCAGCACCCCGAGCGGGTCACCGGCGCGACCTACCGCGTCGAGGTCGTCGACGATGCCGACGACCGCTGTGAGTTCGACCGGTGCCTGAAGCTCTCGACGGACGACCCCGAGGTGGTGGTGACGGTCCGGATCGGCACGGTGACGACCGTCGAACTCGGATCGGTCAGCGGTGGCGGTGTGGTCGTCGAGTACGACGCGGGCAGTGACACGCTGGTGATCGACGATGCGTGACCGGGGGGTCAGCGACGTGATCGGGTTCGTGCTCGTGTTCTCGCTGATCACGATGACCGTCGGGGCCGTCTACGCCACCGGGTTCTCCGGGCTGGAGGACGCCCGCGACGCCGAGCGAGTGAACAACGCCGAGCGGGCGTTCGACGTCCTCGCGCACAACGTCGAGGACTCGGACCGCGGCGGCGCGCCGGGGCGCTCGACGGAGGTGAAGCTCTCGGACGCGTCGATCGACTTCGGCGACCGGACGAACGTCTCGGTGACCCTCGAGCGGGACACGAACGACGACGGGACGTACGACGACGACAGAACCGCCTACGAGCAGTTCTCGCCGATCGTCTACGAGGCCAGCGGGACCCGGATCGTCTACGAGAACGGCGCGGTGATCCGCGATGAGAGCGACGGCGCGGTGATGCGCCGCGAGCCGTCGATGGCGTTCCGCGAACGCGGCGGCGAGCGGTCGGTCGTCCTCTCGATCGTCGACCTCAATCGCCGGGGCGGCGGTCAGGTCGCCGGGTCGACGACGGTGCTCGTGCGGACGCGCCTCCAGAGCGGTCCGGGCGCGCGGACGACGCTGCTCTCGACGCCGCGGACCCTCGACGACGGCGCCGGCGGCGGAACCGCCGACCGCGTCACGCTGAACGTCACGACCGGCCCGGATCGCGCGGTCGCCTGGGAGCGATACGTCGAGGACAGCGTCGGCTGGACGAGCGATCCCTGCTCCCGAACGGACGTCGCCACCGGTACCGCCGTCGTCTGTACCTTCGAGACCGATCACCTGCTCGTCCGAACGACGCACCTCAACGCGCGGATCAGTTCCTGAGGCGCGGGACCCTACTGGTTCGAACTCCGTCCGTTCGTCTCCCCTGACACGACGCCGAGACCGGCACCGTCCAGATGAGCGATCCCAGTCGAGTGCGTGGAACGCTCCAGGGAATCGGATCGCGTTCGGGTGGAGGAACTCGCCGTCCGCAGCCGATCGTCTCTCCGGGTCAGTAGTCGTCGAGTCAGTGGTCCGCTCGTTCCCGACGCACTCCCACCGCTTCACCCGCCGAAATCGGCCAGCACGCCTTACCTAGACGGTATCCCGAGACTCGTCTCGCGCTCGGTCCCCGGGTGCCGCCCCCGGCGCTCTCGACTCCCCTCCGGCGTCCGGTGTCCGGTGGCGCCCGGGCGTGACCGGCGCCCCAGTTCCGCGTCTCGCTGTCCCGGATCCGTCGCCGCGTCCATCGACGACTGCGTCGACTCCGGCGGCCGTCCGCTCTCCCATCGACCGCCATCTCGAAGATCGACGACCACGAGGGAGCGGCGGTCCGTGGTGCACGACACGTCCCCACGGCGGCGAGGCGACCGTCCGAGTTCGATCGACGGCGGCTCCAGGTGCTGATCGGCGGCGCGACGAGAGAGCGATCCCGCGATGCGAGCGCCGACTCAATCGTCCGGAATTCGCCGGCAACAGCGGCTACCGCTCACTCGAAGCGGACTTCGACCTCGTTCTCGGAGACGTGAAGGTAGGTGATGACGTCGGTGCCGGTGTACTGGATGCTGTCGCCGGTGGAGTCGGACTCGCTCACGGTGTTGCCGCTGTTCCCGTCCGCCGCGAGGAGGTTGAAGCGCGGACCGAGGTGGCTGAAGTAGTGGTTGACGATGACGTCGATGCTCTCGGTGTCGCCCGCACCCTCGGTGTACGTGTTGTCGGTATCCGGGTCAGAGTCGAACTCGTCGAACGTTACCGAGTCGACGAGCGATCCGCTGCTAGGATTGTACTGCGCCATCTTCCCGTTGATCGTCTCGTACTCGGCGTCGATCGAGGAGTCGGTGAGCGAGACCTCTAATTTCACGGGATCGTCGGTGGTGCAGTCCCCGTCGTCGTCGGTGATCGTGTAGGCGTCTTGAGCGACCCAGCCGTGATAGGTGTCGCCACCGTCGTCGGTGTAGTAGACGTTCAGGTCGACTTTGTCGCCACACTCCCCGTTGCTCGGTCCGTCGAGGTTGATCTCCATGCGACGGTCGCCCTCCTCGACGTACATAGACCAATCGAGGCTAGAGAATTTGTTCGAATCGGGATTTTCCGGTCGGAGCGTGAAGTCGAGTTCCTGGAGGCCGCCGTCCTGGAGACCGCGGACCTCGACCTCGTCGCTCCCGTCGTCGGAGGGGACGGCGAACTGACCCTGGTTTCCGAGGGTGATCAGCTTCGCCGTCACGCTCTGCTCGGTGTCGTTGACCGAGACCACGGTCCCGTCGGTCCGCTGGTCGAAGTAGTCGGCCCAGCCCTCGTAGTACTCTCCGGTGACCGTGACGTGGATGCTCCCTCCCTTCGCGGGGTTGAGATACTCGTCGCCGTTACTGTAGGTCGCGCTCGCGTTGGGGTACTTCGCGACCGCCGCCGTCCGCTGTTCCATGACCGCCGTCGGCGCGCCGGCGGCACTCGCGCTCCCCTGCACGACCACGACCGGGAGCGTGAGGGTCGCGGCCCGGTAGTGGAACTCCGGCGGCGAGACCATCCGCGCGTTCCCGTCGGCGTCGTCGGTCCGCCAGACGCCCCCGCCCTGGTAGGCGATCTCGCGGTCGCCGTTCCGGTAGTAGACCGCCCCGAGGTCCGTCTCGTAGACGGTCTCGTTGCTGGAGCCGTCGTAGTTGACGTGCTTGATCTTCAGGTGGCCCGCGTCGGGGTCGACGGTGTAGGTGCCGTCGCTCCGTCCGAGCGCCAAGCGCTGTGTGGAGTCCTCGCCCAGCGCGACCTGCGCGCTCCGGGAGTCGAACTGCGCCATCGACTGCTCGGCGCGCTCGACGTCCGAGCGGTCCTTGCCGTCGTCGTACGCGACCGCCCCCAGCGTGACGACCGCGGTCGCCCCCAGCAGCGTCATCCCGATGACGAGGGCGACGCCGACCGTCGACGCCTGGGCCCGACAGCGGGAGCGAAACGAACGGCGCCTCGACATATACTGTTCAAGAATATACACGGTAATAAACTAATCGGCCAAAGTTACTGTCTGCTTTACGGAACAGCGGGTCGCCAGCCGACGCCCCGGCACGTGAGGTACAAGGTGTCTAGGGAGGGTTAATGTGCTATTGTCTGTCTCAGGCGTCGCTTAAGTAGGAGGAGTGCGCTATCGAGTGACACGATGACCGACAGAGATACCCTGAAAGACGTCAGTCACACACCGCCCAACGGCGAGGCCGTCGAGGGCATCTGGGAGCGCGGCACCGAATCCGAGGAGTAGCAGTCGCCGGACGTACGGGACGGGCGCACGGCGAGTGCCGACGGTCTTTCCTCACCCGCGGTCGACCGCTGTCAGATAGATCCCCGCGAGGACGACCCCGCCGCCGGCGACCGTGTAGGGGTCCGGGATCTCTCCGAGCACGGCCAGCGCGAGCAGGGCGGCGCCGACGGGTTCGCCCAGCAGTGAGACGCTGACGACGCTCGACTCCACGTGGGCCAGCGCCCAGTTCAACACGGTGTGGCCGAACACGCCCGGTCCGACGGCCATTGCGAGGAAGAGCAGCCACTCCCGGGGCGGATAGCCCGCCAGCGGCGCGCCGCTGGCGACGACGAACGCCAGCAGCGCGACCGTACAGACTGCGTAGACGACAGTGACGTACGGCAGCAGGGCGACGCGCTGGCGCAGCGACCGGCCCGCGAGGAAGTAGGCCGCCGCCATGACCGCCGCGAACACGGCCAGCGCGTCGCCGTACAGCGGTCGCGGGGCGCTGGCGGCCGACGCGCCGAGGAGTTCGCTCAGCGACATCAGCGCCATCCCGGCGACGGCGACGACGATCCCGGCCGCCATCCGGCGGGTGACCCGCTCGCCGAGTACCAGCGCCGCCCCGAGGGCGACGAACAGCGGTTGGGCCTGGACCAGCGTGACGCTCGCGGCGACGCTCGTCCACTCCAGGCTCTCGAACCAGGTCCCGAAGTGGACCGCCAGCGCGACGCCGGCCGCCGCGGCGCCCAGCAGGTCCCGCCCGGCGATCGACCGGACGGCCCCGGGGTGGCGGGCGGCCGCCGCGGGGGCGACCAGACAGGTCGTGAACAGCACCCGGTAGAACGCCTTCACGAGGCTGGGCGCGGCGCTGAGTTCCACGAGAACCGCGCTCGTCGAGACGGCGGCGACGGCGACCACGAGCGCCAGCGCCGGCGCGCCGGCCGGCGGGTCCGAACCCGACACGGGCCGACTCCGACCGGTGGCGGCTTACCGGTTGTGTTTGATTGCTGCAGGCGTCACGGCTATGTGCGGCGCCGGCGAACCGCGACCCATGGCACGGACGGCAAGCGAGCGCGCGGCGCTCCGGCGATGTCGAACGATCGCGAACCTCCTCGACGACGCGGTCCGCGTCCCCGGGACCGACCGGAAGATCGGGATCGATCCGCTCGTCGGTCTGCTCCCGATCGCCGGCGACGCCGTGATGGCCGCCCTCTCGGGGTACGTCGTCGCCGAGGCGATCCG
>PXRR01000064.1 GCA_003021975.1 Halobacteriales archaeon QS_5_70_17
CGTCGAGGCGGTCGCCGATCGAACGTTCGTTCACGCGGAACCCGGCCGGAAGTGGGTTCCACGGCGGTTCGACGGCGACGACTTCCTCGAACTGCTCGCGTGGTACATCACGGAGGGGAACGTCTACACCTCCGAGACCAAGCAATTCGGCGAGAAGACTCGCGGCGCGTCGACGATGATCAAGATCGCCCAGAACGCGGTCGCCGACGGGGGAGCGTCCGACCATGCCGCCATCGGCCAGCTGCTCGACGGAATGGGATTCGACTACTACGTCGACGATCGGAGCTACCAGTTCACGTCGCAACTGCTCGGGGACCTGTTACGGGACCTCTGTGGCGACGAGAGCCACGAGAAGCGGATCCCCGAGTTCGTCTTCGGAACCAGCCGACAACAGAAACGACGGTTCCTGGAGGTTCTCATCGACGGCGACGGGGACCGTCAGCCCAACTCGTGGCGGTACACGACCTCCAGCAAGCGGCTCCGGGACGACGTGCTCCGGCTCTGTGCGCACCTCGGTCTGACGGCGAGTTACAACCGCGATAGCGGTTCTTGGCGGATCTACGTCGCCGAGAACGGCAAGAACACGCTCAGGATGCACCGGAGCGGGTCCCGGAGTACGGCCGAGAACGGCGCGTACTGCGTCACCGTCGCAGACAACAACACGCTTCTCGCGGGACGAAACGGGAAATTCCAGTTCGTCGGCCAGTCGCTCTACGGCGTCCTCGGGTGGGACCGCTTCCGCCTGTACGACAAGGAGATGGGCGCTGCGGTCACCGCCACGGGGCGGGAAGTGATCAATCACACCGAATCCGCCGCGAACGACGCGGGATACGAAGTCGCCTACGGCGATACTGACAGCATTATGTTAAACTTGGATGATATTTCCGCAGCCAATATCGACGGCGGCGTCGAGGTGAACGACGCCCTCCGGGAGGCACACCCGGGGATGGACGATGACGGTCTCGAGTCGCTCGCCGCGGCGGTCGAGAAGAGTTTCGAGCTAGAGGAGCGGATCAACGAATCCTACGACGAGTTCGCGCTCGAGGAACTCAACGCGCACCACCACCGCTTCGAGATCGAGTTCGAGAAGCTCTACCGGCGGTTCTTCCAGGCCGGCAAGAAGAAACGCTACGCCGGGCACATCGTCTGGAAGGAGGGGAAAGACGTCGACGACATCGACATCACGGGCTTCGAGTACAAGCGCAGCGACATCGCGCCGATCACCAAGGAGGTCCAGCAGCGCGTCCTCGAGATGATCGTCACGAGCGAGGGAGGGAACTACCGCGAGGAGGTCAAGGAGTACGTCCACGGCGTCATCGAGCGGTTCCGGTCGGGCGACATCAGCGTCGAGGAGGTCGGCATCCCCGGCGGCATCGGCAAGCGACTGAACAACTACGACACCGACACGGCCCACGTCCGGGGGGCGAAGTACGCTAACCTCCTGCTAGGGACGAACTTCGGGCGCGGGTCGAAGCCCAAGCGGCTCTACCTCCAGCGGGTCCACAACGACTTCTACGACCGGGTGGAGCGCGAGCGGGACCTCGACGCCCGCGGCGATCCGATCTACAAGGAGTTCCGGGAGAACGAGGACGTGATCTGCGTCGAGTACGCCGACCAGCTCCCCGAGGAGTTCGAGATCGACAGGGACGCGATGCTCGAGAAGACGCTGAAAGGCCCCATCGAGCGGGTCCTCGACGCGATCGGGATCTCCTGGGACGAGGTCGAGAGCGGCCAGACCCAGACCGGACTCGGGAGCTTCATGTGAGGCGGTGTCTCACGACGCCCCGACTCCGCTTTGCCGAACGGTAACTCGTTTTTCCGATCACGGAATTCGTTTGGGACATTGCGAAACCATTAAAGCCGCCACGCACGGATGGATAGACGATAAGAGACACCACTTATGGCACGCTTAGAGATCAAAGACCTCCACGCGGAGGTCGACGAGGAAGGCGGCGAGAAGATCCTGAACGGCGTCGATCTGAAAGTCGAGTCGGGGGACATCCACGCGCTGATGGGCCCGAACGGCTCCGGGAAGTCCACGCTCGCGAAGGTGATCGCCGGGCACCCGGCCTACCAGGTCACCGGCGGTGAAGTACTGATCCACCTCGAGGACGGGGACTTCGGCGGCGACGTCGAGATCCCCGAGGACGAGCGCACCTGGGAGCTCCCGGAACTCGAGCCCAACGAGCGGGCGGCGCTGGGCGTGTTCCTGGGCTTCCAGTATCCCGTCGAGATCGAGGGGGTCACGATGGTGAACTTCCTCCGGACGGCGCTCAACGCCAAACTCGAGGAGCGCGAGGAGCTCTTCGAGGACGAGGACGAAGCGGCCGAGGCGGAGGAGGACGACGAGGGCTACGAGACCTCCCCGATGGAGGGCCCCGCAGACGAGGGCGATGTCGGCGTCTCGGAGTTCCAGCAGCTCATGGCCGAGAAGATGGAGCAGCTGGACATGGACGAGAAGTTCGCCCAGCGGTACCTCAACGCGGGCTTCTCCGGCGGCGAGAAGAAGCAAAACGAGGTGCTGCAGGCCGCGGTGCTCGAACCCGAGATCGCCGTCCTCGACGAGATCGACTCCGGGCTCGACATCGACCGCCTGCAGGACGTCGCCAAGGGGATCAACGCGCTGCGCGACGAGCAGGGCACCGGGATCCTCCAGATCACCCACTACCAGCGGATCCTCGACTACGTCGAACCCGACCACGTCCACATCATGCTCGACGGCGAGATCGTCAAGAGCGGCGGCGCCGAACTCGCCGAGCAACTCGAGGACGAAGGGTACGACTGGGTCCGCGAGGAAGTCTACGAGGCCGCGTGAATCGCGTAACCCTCCGGGGTTACGAGACAGCCTGATAAGTGAGCGGTTCAAACGAAACAAATAACGAGACATGAGTTCGGACCAAGACCACCTAAAAGAGACGGACACCGAGGCCCGCTTCGAGTTCAAGAAAGAGCAGAAGTCGGCCTTCGAGGCCGACGTCGGCCTCAACGAGGAGACGATCCGGCTGATCAGCGACGACAAGGACGAGCCCGAGTGGATGCTCGAGCGCCGCCTGCGCTCGCTCCGGCAGTTCCAGGAGATGCCGATGCCGACCGACTGGCCGGGCCAGCCCGACCTCTCGGAGGTCGACGTCGACGAGATCGTCCCGTACATCCGCCCGGACATCGAGACCCGCGGCGGCACCGACGACTGGGAGGACCTCCCTGACGAGATCAAGGACACCTTCGACAAACTGGGCATCCCCGAGGCCGAGAAGAACGCCCTCTCGGGCGTCGGCGCCCAGTACGAGTCCGAGATCGTCTACCAGAACATGCAGGAGCGCTGGGAGGAGAAGGGGGTCGTCTTCTGTGACATGGACAAGGCCGTCCAGGAGCACCCCGAGATCGTCAAGGAGTACTTCATGACGAAGTGCGTCCCGCCCAGCGACAACAAGTTCGCCGCGCTCCACGGCGCGGTCTGGTCGGGGGGCTCGTTCGTCTACGTCCCCGAGGACGTCACCGTCGAGATGCCCGTCCAGGCGTACTTCCGGATGAACTCCGAGGGGATGGGCCAGTTCGAACACACGCTGATCGTCGCCGAGCCCAACTCGGAGGTCCACTACATCGAGGGCTGCTCGGCGCCCCAGTACGGCAAGTTCAACCTGCACTCCGGCGGCGTCGAGGTCTTCGTCAAGGAGGGCGCCCACGTCCAGTACTCCACCGTGCAAAACTGGTCGAAAAACACCTACAACCTGAACACCAAGCGCGCCATCGCCGAGCGCGACGCCACCATGGAGTGGGTATCCGGGTCGATGGGGTCGAAGGCGACGATGCTCTACCCCTCGACGATCCTCAAGGGCCCCGGCGCGACGGACAACCACATCACGATCGCGTTCGCGGGCGAGGACCAGAACATCGACACCGGCGCGAAGGTCTACCACAACGCGCCCAACACCAAGAGCACGATCGAGTCCAAGTCGATCTCGAAGGACGGCGGCCGGACCAACTACCGCGGACTGGTCCACATCGCCGACGGCGCGGAGAACGCCTCGACCTCCGTCGAGTGCGACGCGCTGATGTTCGACAACGAGAGCACGTCGGACACCATGCCGTACATGGAGATCGAGGAGTCGAAGGTCGATGTCGCCCACGAGGCGACGGTCGGGAAGATCGGCGACGAGGACGTCTTCTACCTCCAGTCGCGGGGCCTGGACGACGACGACGCCAAGCAGATGATCGTCGCCGGCTTCATCGAGCCGATCACCGAAGAGCTTCCGATCGAGTACGCGGTCGAACTCAACCGCCTCATCGAACTCGAGATGGAGGGGAGCCTCGGGTAACATGAGCGCGCAGGTACACGCCAACCTCACCGAGGAGCAGGTCCGGCAGATCAGCGGCGACCTCGACGAGCCCGACTGGCTGCTGGAGACGCGCCTCGACGCACTCGGGGCCCTCGAGGGGCTGGACTTCCCGGACGTCATCCAGACGCCGGGCCGCCAGTGGACGAACCTGGAGGAACTCGATTTCGAGACGCTGGTCGATCCGCTGAACGCCGCCGAGGAGAAAGACCAGGTCGGCCCCGAGGACGTGGAGGTGCTCCCGCTGCGGGAGGCCCTCGACGACCACGAGGACCTGGTCCGGGAACACTTCGGCAGCGTCGCGGACCCCCAGACCAACTACCTGACGGCGCTCTCCACGGCGCTGTTCTCGACCGGGACCGTCGTCTACGTCCCGGAGGACGTCGACGCCGAGGACGTGACGATCCGGACGACGATGAACTCCCGGTCGCTGTTCAACTACACGCTCGTCGTCGCCGAGGAGTCCTCCTCGGTGACGATCCTCGAGCGCCAGGAGACCGGCGGCGCGCCGGTCGATCCCGAGCGCCGGCGCCCGGGCGAGGAGGACGACGACACCCGCGCCGGCGGCCGGTACTACTCCGGGATCGTCGAGATCGTCGGCGGCGAGAACGCCTACATCCAGTACGGCTCGCTGCAGGACCTCGACGGGACGACCTACAACTACCAGCTGAAGGAGGCCGCCGTCGACACCTACGGGACGGTCGACATCATCGACTGCAACGTCGGCTCCCGGCTGACGAAGTCGACCGTCGAGACGAACCTCGACGGCGACAGCTCCGAGACGAAGATGGTCGGGGCCTTCTACGGCCACGAGGACCAGCACTTCGACATCGACGCGCGGGTGTGGCACAACGCCGAGCACACCACCGCCGACCTGGTCACCCGCGGGGTCATCGACGACCACGCGCGCTCGGTCTACGAGGGCGTCCAGAACGTCGGCCGCGACGCCTGGGACACCTCCTCGTACCAGCGCGAGAACACGCTGATGCTGAGCGACGAGTCCGAGGCCGACGCCTCGCCGAAGCTCATCATCAACAACCACGACACCGAGGCGAGCCACTCCGCGACCGTCGGCCAGGTCGACGCCGAGGACATGTTCTACATGACCTCCCGGGGCGTCAACGAGCGCATCGCCCGGAACATGCTCGTCGAGGGGTTCTACGTGCCCGTCCTCGAGGAGATCGAGGTCAACGAACTCCGCGAGAACCTCCGGACGCGCATCCACGACCGCCTCCGGGACCGCGCCTGACAGTTCGGTCCGGGGCCGCTCGGCCCGCGATCCACGGCCGCGATCCCGATTCCGATCCCGACCGGCCGATCCGGGACGGGGTGCGAGGTGCGGCCAGCCGTCTTCTTCCGGGACGCCGACTCGGACCGTCCGCGACCGGTCGAGAGAGCCGCGACCGCTCTCCGCGGTAGGAAACGACTTAACCGTCCGCGACAGACAGTTCAGGTATGATCGAACCGTTCGCCCGCCCCCCCCGGCGGGGATCCTCGACCGACGAGCGAAGCCGAACCGGCGCCGACCGGGTCCGGGTCCGGGTCCGGGTCCGGGGGGTCGCAGTGAGCGCGAGTGCGAGGGCGGCCCCACTCCAGTCGGTTCCGGCCCGTCCGGCCCGCAGGGGGTGGTCGCGGTGAGCGTCACCCGGCCGGTGGGGTCCGACCACCAGCTCGCTCGACTGCTGCAGATCGGGATCGTCCTCGAGGAGGTCGTCGAGGCGCGGGCCCACAAGCACGGCCAGCGGATGGACGACTCCGAACTCGACCCCGAGGTGCGGGGGCTGCTCGACGAGGCCGCTGAGGAGTCCGCCGAGCACCGCAGGGAACTCGAGGACCTGATCGCCGAACTGGACGCCGAGAGCGTCCCGTTCGACCAGATCGAGACGCTCGTCGAGGCCCAGTACGGCCAGACGAAGCCGGAGGACTTCGACGGCGTCCTCTACGACCAGCTCTGCAACGAGGAGACGGCGTACAAGTTCTACGACGACGTCATCGAGGCCGTCGAGGCCTCCGACGTGCAGTTCAGCATCGCCCGCGACCGACTCCTCGAAGTGCTGAATCGCATCCGCGAGGAGGAGGCCGAGGGCGTCGAGGAAGTGACGCGACTCATGGAGGCCAGACAATGACGCGCGACACCAGGCGAGCACCGCCCGCAGACAGTGCGAGCAGCGTTTTCGCCCGTCCGACGACGACCTCGACCTCGCAGGCCGGAGTCGGGAGCGCGACCGGGCGGCGGAGGTGGTCGCCGTGAACACGGCCGACCAGTACCTGAAGGCGATCTACCTCATCCAGGAGACAGAGAACGGCCCGGCGTCGACCGGCGACGTGGCCGACGCCCTGGACGTCAGCCCCGCGAGCGCCAACGAGATGATCGGCAAACTCGAGGGCCGCGGGCTGGCCGACCACGAGAAGTACGAGGGCGTCTCGCTGACCAACGAGGGCATCGTCCGCGCGCGCGACGCGCTGCGGACCTACTGCATCATCGAGCGGTTCCTCGTCGAGGTGCTGGGCGTCGAGGAGTTCCGCGGGGAGGCGAAGCAACTCGAGAGCGTTATCGACGACACCGTCGCGGAGCGACTGGACACGATCATCGACCGCGAGTCCCAGTGCCCGGACTGCTTCGATCCCGAGGAGGACGTCTGCGCGCTGCTGGACACCGACTACCCCCAGACCGCCGACTCCGAACTCGCGGACTGAGCGTCGAGTTCACCGGTATCGGGGAGTTCTGGTGAGGAGGCGACCGAACCGAGTACGGGGACGTCCGACCCGTGACGCCTCCGGCGCTCGTCCGCGAACGTAACCGAATCGAACGACCTCACGCCGCCGTCCTGGCCCGATAGGGTAACGCTATTGTACGCCAAGCCACTACCCCGAACCGGAGTCCCGTGGTGTAGTGGCCAATCATAGCGGCCTTTGGACGTGTTCGGTTCCGAGCGACACGGGAGCAAGCCGTTGACGGCGGTTCGAATCCGCCCGGGACTATCTCTGCCGCGAGCAGTTCCGCGAGCGGCGAGTATCCTTCGAGGGTTCGAGCCCAGAAGGCGAGAGGATTCGAGCCTTCGCGGTTCGAATCCACCCGGAACTACTTTTGCGCCGAACGAACCCGTGAGGCGCACCTATCCTCGGCGGTTCGAACCCGGATGGCGAGTGGACGCGAGCCCTCGCGGTTCGAATCCGCTCGGGGCTACTTCTGCGACGAGCGGACGTGAGGAGCACGCAGTCGACGGGGGATTCGAAGCAGAAGACGGGTGGATTCGAGATTTCGCGGGTCGAGTCTCCCTGGAGCCGCGAGGCGGTTCGTATCCTACATGTACGCCGCGTCCCACCGCGTCGCCTTGCTGACGTTACCGCACTGGTTGCACTCGACGCGGCCCATCGTGTCGACGGCGGCGTCGAGGCTCTCGCAGTTGGTGCAGTAGTAGCCGTAGGCCCGCTCGCGGTCGGGATCGGAGAACGCCCGGAGGAACGGTGCGAGGCTGGCGCGCTCGGAGTCGTCGTAGTCGACGTAGACTTCCCGCCCGGACTCGGTCGTGACCGGTTCGAGTTCCTCGGGTTCGGTCTCGACGTAGATGTTCTCGACGTGGTCGGTGCCGTCGATGTCGACCTTCTCGTCGGCGGCCTTGGTGAACCCGAGGTGCTCGTAGAACTCGTTGCCGCCGGTGTTGTCCCGGAGGACGCGCCCGCGCATTCGGGTGGCGCCCATGTCGGTCAGGCGTTCACGGGTGGCGTCGAACAGGGTCCGCGCGATCCCCTCCCCGCGGTAGTCGGGGTCGACGTGGAGCCAGTTGAGGTCGCCGTCGCCCCCCTCGGCGACGAGTTGACCCTGGCTGAACCCGACGATCTCGCCGTCCCGCTCGCCGACGAGGACGACCACCGCGTCGTCCTCGAGGTTCTCCCGGAGCGGTTCCTCGCTGTACCACTGCTTGACCGCCCCCTCGATGGTCTGCGGGCTGAGCGTGTACGATGCCTCCAGCGATCGGCGAGCGATCTCCCGGATCGCGTCTGCGTCCTCGGGCTCCGCTGCGCGGACTTCCATGGCTGGGGCGACTCGGGGCAAGGAAATAAAGCTCTCGCAGACCGCGACGAACCGACCGCGTGTCCACAACCCGTCGGCGTTCGAGAGGGCGATCCACGACCCGTCGTCACTCGAGAACGAACGACAGCCGCTCGGCGTCGCTACCGCGAGTCTCCCGTCCGGTCGCTCGGAACCGGCCGATCTCGTCGGTTGACTCGACGTGGGTGCCCGCGCAGGCGGTGCGGTCGTAGACCGCCCGCGACTCGCCGTCAGCGGGCGGTTCCGGACGGGCCTCCGTGCCGATCTCGACGATCCGGAGTTCCCTGATCGAGTCGGGCAGGAGGTCCAGGCGCGTCCGCTGAGGGTCGAGGGTGGCCTCCGCGCGCTCGCGGTCCAGCGTGTACCACGCCACCGGGAGGGCGTCGTCGATCAGGTCGTTCACCGCGGCCGCCACGGCCTCCAGGTCGGCCTCGGTGAACCGGTCGCGGGCCGCGTCGATCCGCGCCCGGTCGTCGTAGAGCTGATTGCCGACGGTCGGCGCGTCGTAGGCCGACAGCAGGTGCGCCGACAGCAGGTGCTGGGCGGTGTGATAGCACATGTGCGCGCGCCGGCGCTCCCAGCCGAGGACGCCGGTGACGGTCGTCCCGGGCGCAGGGAGGTCGACGTCTCCCTCCAGTCCACCGGTCTCCGGTCTGTCTCCGGGGCGTTCGACGGTGTGGTAGATGTCGTCGCGCTTCTGGACGTCGACCACCCGGAGGCGCCCGTCGCCGGTCTCGATCCGCCCCCGGTCGGCGGGCTGGCCGCCGCCCTCGGGGTAGAAGTGCGTCCGGTCGAGGACGAGCCGATCGTCGAGAGTCCGTTCGACGGTCGCCTCGAAGCGTCGCACCGTGGAATCCTCGAGGTAGAGCCGCTCGGTCATGTCGAAGCCCTGTCGTTCCGGCGTATTCCGTCTGTCGTAAGCCTCAAGACTCGAAGTGCTGTATTTACGGTCAATATGAACGAGTACGTCCGTCGGAGGTGGAAGCGTGGGGGTTGAGATACGTGAATCCCCCGTCTCCGACGAGGAGTTCGAGGAGATGAAGACGTTCGTCCACGACTACCTCGCGGCGAGCGTCGAGGGCGAGGATACCGGCGGTCGGATGCGGTGGTACCCCTGGCACTCCGCGCAGTACCGGTACAACCACATCCTCAACGTCGTCGACCTGGCGACGACCATCGCGGAGCGCGAGGGGGCGAACGAGGACCTCGTCCGCGTCGCCGCGCTGTTTCACGACATCGCGAAGCTCGAGGCCGACCAGGACGTCCACGCCGACGAGGGCGCCCGGGTCGCCCGGGAGTACCTCGAGTCCCGCGCGGACTACCCCGCCTCGTTCGTCGACGAGGTGTGTGCGGCCGTCCGCGAGCACTCCTACCAGGGACCGCTCTCGGACCTCCCGCTGGAGACGCGCTGTCTCATCGAGGCCGACCTGCTGGACAAGGTCGGGGCCAACGGGACGGCGCTGATGCTGTTGCGGATGGGCTACGAGGCCCGCACGCACATGGACGCCTCGGAGATGGTCGAGCGGGTCCTCGAGCGCGGCGAGGACGCCGTCAAGCGGATCGTCTCGGACACCGCCGAGAGCATCGCTCACCAGCGGCTCAAGCGAGTGCGCTGGTTCCGGGAGTGGCTCGAGACCGAAGTCGCCGAGATGGAAGCGGAGGCGGAGACCGACCCCGCCGGCCCGGACGCGGACTCCGACCTCGACCTATAGGACGGTTCGGGCGGCGTCAAGCAGGAAGTAGCCGCCGAACCCGGCGAGGACGAGCGCGCTGGCGCCGGCGATCAGCGGCGCGGCCGCCTCGACGCGGCGCTCGGCCGCCACCAGCGCCGCCGGGAACCCGACGACCCAGACGCCGATCCCCCCGAACAGGCCGACGATCAGCGCCGGACTGCCGGTCCGGACGACGAACACGTTGGCCAGCGCCCCCGACAGCGGCGCGAGCACGTCCAGCGTCCCCGGCGCGAGCAGGGCGACCCCGCCGGTGAGCCAGAAGACGATCTGGTAGGGGTTGGTCAGCGCCAGCGCGAACGCCTTCCGGAAGGCCTTCTCCTCGCCGCCCTGCGGACTCCGATCGCCCCCGGACCGACCGCGACCGGCGAGCCCCTCCCGGAGTTCGGTCGCAGCGCCGTAGGCGAAATACAGCATCAGCAGTCCGCCGACGCCGACCATGGCCGCGTGGACGAGCGGGCGCTCCCGGACGACGGCGACGGCGCCCAACAGGGCCCCGACGAAGAAGCAGGCGTCCGCGACCATCGCCCCGAGTCCCGCGCGGAACCCGGCCGACCACCCCCGGAGGACGCTCTCCTCGGCGATGACCGCGTTCATGGGTCCCGGCGGGGCCGCGAGCGCGAGGCCGAACGCGACCCCCGCTTGACGGGCAAAAGGACACGGAAACCGTCCTCCGGGGCCGAGGGTTCGAGGGCGAAGGGGCGGCCAGCGCCGTCGTGACCTGACGCCGACCGCGGGACGGGACCCGGGGACGAGACGGCTCCGGACGCGACGGCGGCCGCGGGCCGGTCGCCGGAGAGCGCGACGCGGCCGTTCCGCGAGCGAGCGCCGAAGCAGGGCGAGGCGACCGCGTCACCGGTTCGCTGACCCGCGCGATCAGCGCTCCCGGTCGCGCCGACGTGGGGGTGGGCTACGGGTTACAGCCCCTGTCCCATCAGGTGGCTCCGGAGGATGTCGGCGTCCTTGTTGCCGGCCGAGGTGTTCACGAGCACGAGCGTGTCGTCCGCGCCGAAGCGGTCGGCGACCGCCCAGGCGGCGCTCGCGGCGGCGGCCGCCGAGACCCCCATCTCGATGCCCTCGCGGCTGGCGACGGCCGCCGCGCTCTCGAGGATGTCGTCGTCGTCGGTCGCGACCGCGCCGCCGTCGCTCTCCCGGAGGGCGGTCTGGATTAACTCGCCGCCGGCGGGGTCGGGGATCTCCAGGCCGCCGCAGACGGTGTCGGGGACCTCCCAGGGGTCGTGGCTCGCGGCCCCGGCCTCGAAGGCCTCGACGACCGGCGCACAGTCCGTCGACTGGCAGGCGAACAGCGGCGGGAGGGAGTCGACCAGGCCCAGTTCGCGTAGCTCGCGGGCGCCCTTGTGGATCCCGACGAGTCCGGCGCCCCCCTCGAAGGGGTAGAAGACGGCCTCCGGCGGTTCCCAGTCGAGGGCCTCGAGGAGTTCGAACGCGATCGGCTTGGCCCCCTCGTGGCGGTACGGCGTCGCGAACGGCTGGAGGGAGTACCACGACTCCTCGGTCAGCGCACCCTCGAGGCTCTCCCGGGCGTCGGGGTACCGCCCCTCGACGACCCGCATGTCACCGCCGTGGACGTTGACCATGGCCTTGTTGACGAACGTCGACCGCGTCGGGACGAACGCGTGGCTCTCCAGGCCGGCGCGGGCGGCGCAGGCCGCCGCGGACTGGGCCGCGTCGCCGGTCGACGCCAGCGCGACGTCCTCGGCGCCGTGCTGGGCGGCGGCGGCCGCCGACAGCGCCAGCCCCCGGTCCGCGAACGTCCCCGTCGGGTTCGCCCCCTCGTCTTTGATCAGGACGCGCCCGACATCGAGCGCCGCTGCGAGTTCGGGCGCCTCGACGAGCGGCGTCGCCCCCTGTCCGAGGTCGAAGCGGGCCGACGGCGGGAAGGGCAGCAGTTCGGCGTACTTCCCGAGGCCCGGCGGGCGGGCCGCGAGGTCCTCGCGGGACAGCGCGATCGCGTCGTAGTCGTAGGCCGCGTCCAGCGGGCGGCCCTCGGGGTGGTGGCCCGTCCCCGGGTCGAACTGCTCGCCGGTCGCCGGACACACCGTCCCCTCGAACACCGAGGTCGTCTCCATGCCCGCGTGTCGGGAGCCGAGGGACTAAGCCGTGTCCGTCCGCGGCGCCGTCAGACCCGCGGGGCCGTCCGACGCCGGGTGCGCTTTTACTCCCGGCGTGCGAGACCGGGAATATGACACGCGTAGCGGTCGTCGGCGGGGGACTCGCGGGGCTTGTCGCCGCCCGACGGCTGGCGGAGGCCGGCGTCGAAGTGGAACTGTTCGAGGCCCGGGAGTCCGTCGGCGGTCGCGTCCGGACCGACCGCGACGGCGGGTTCGCGTTCGACCGGGGGTTCCAGGTACTGTTCACGGCCTATCCGGCGGTCCGGCGCGAACTCGACCTCGAGGCGCTGTCGCTGCGCCGGTTCACGCCCGGCGCGACCATCGCGCGCCCGGGCCGCCGGTCGGTGCTCGCGGATCCGCGCCGGGCGCCCGGCGCGCTCACCGAGACGCTGTTCAACCGCGACGTCCGGCTGGCGGACAAGCTCCGGGTGCTCGCTCTCCAGCGCGAACTCGCCGGGACCGACCCGGAGACGCTATTCGACGCCCGGGAGCCGGCGTCGGAGGTCGACATCGAGGCGTACCTGGCCGAGCGGGGCTTCTCGCGGCGGTTCGTCGAGCGGTTCGCGGCCCCCTTCTACGGCGGCGTCACGCTCGACCGCTCGCTGTCGACGTCGAGCGCGGTCTTCCGGTACACCTTCAGGATGCTCTCGGAGGGCGACATCGCCCTCCCCGCCGAGGGGATGGGTGCGATCCCGGCCCAACTGGCCGACCGCGCCCGGGCCGCCGGCGCGACGGTCCACACCGGCGCCGAGGTGAACCGCGTCGCGCCGGGGGACGGCCGACCGACCGTCGCGGCCGACGGGAGCGAGCGCGACGCCGACGCGGTCGTGGTGGCGACCGATCCCGCCGCGGCCGCGGAACTGACCGGCGTCACCACCCCCGACGCGACCAAGGGGTGTGTCACGCAGTACTTCTCGCTGCCCGAGCACGTCGACCTCGCGACCGGCGAGCGCCTCCTGCTGAACGCCGAGGGCGACGCCCCCAACCAGGTGGCGCCGCTGTCCGCGGTGGCCCCCGAGTACGCCCCCGAGGGGAAGCAGCTCCTGAGCGCGACGTTCCTCGGAGACCCCGACGAGGACGACGCGACGCTCGCCGACCGGGTCCGCGGGGCGCTCGCCGCGTGGTACCCCTCACGGCGGTTCGACCGCCTCGAGCACCTCCGGACCGAGCGCGTCGAGTTCGCGCAGTTCGCCCAGCCCCCCGGGTTCCGCGAGTCGCTTCCGGCCGTCGACGCCCCCGAGGGATCGGTCTACCTCGCCGGGGACTACACGGCCTGGTCGTCGATCCAGGGCGCGATGGAGAGCGGCCGGCGCGCCGCCGCGCTGGTCCGGAAGCGCCACGCCTGAACGCCCCGCCCGGGACCCGCGGTCGGGGGCTACAGCCGGAACTCCCCCGCTCGCGATGCTGTCGGCGAGCATCGCCACGTACTCGACGTGGGGTTCCCACTCCGAGTCCGCCCCGGCCTCGGTCCGGACCCGGTTCGCTCCCGCAGCGGCCGTACCGCCTCTTCGCCGTACCTCGCCGCGAGGTCGTCCAGCGGGAGCGTCGGGTCGCCCTCGTCGCGCCAGCGAAGCAGGAGGTAGCCGGGGTCGGTCCGCGGGTCGCCGAGGACGACGGTCTCCCAGTCGAGGATGCCGGTGACCGCCGGCCCGTCGTCCGCCGCGAGAGGACGTTCCCCGTCCTGAAGTCCCCGTGGAGGAAAGCGACGTCGGGGTCGGTCGGAGCGTTCGCCCGGAGCCACTCCGCGACCGACCGGGGCCGGGGGGAGTCGTACCCCGTCACTCGCGCCGCCTCGTCGAGGCGCTCCGCGGCGTGGTCGACCTAGTCGAGCGGCGTCCGCCACTCGCAGGTCCCCTCGAACCGATCGACGTCGAGCGAGTGGATCCGGGCGAGCCAGTCGATCAGGCGGTCGGCCACCCGCTCGCGGGACGCCGCGTCCCGAAACTGCCGGGGCGGATCCGAACCCAGCGGAACCGCGGTCCCGTCGAGATACGAGGCGACGAAGAACGCGTCTCCGAGAACCGGGGGGTCCTCGCAGAACGCGACCGGGACCGGGGCCGGGACCGCGGTCTCCCGGAGCCGCCGCAGCACCCGGCACTCCCGCCGGAGGTCGGTGAACAGGGCGGTGCGGCGGAGCTCGTTCGGTCGCCGGAGGGCGCAGGCTCGCTCCTCGCGCTCCGTCGAGATCCCGAGCGTCAGATTGAGGCCGTCGTGGAGGACCTCGATCCCGGTGACGGGGGCGTCCAGTTCCTCCGGGAGGTACGACCGGAGCGCGGCCGTATCGACGTCTGCGGGGTCCGGCATGGTCGGGTGGGATCGGCGTTCGCGTAGGGGAGTGCCGACCGACTTACGACGGACGGTGGCCGGGACCTCAGAGCATTCCCCGGAACTCCCCCAGCGGCGGGAACTCGTAGGTCTCGCCGTCTGCCCACACCACCGGCCGGAGCGCGTCGGCGTCGGTGATCAGCGGCGACTGGAACCCGCCCGCGCGGCGCCCCTCGACGGTCGTCCCGGCGGCGAGCCGAGTGAACGCCGGCAGCACCACCACCTCGCTCCCGTCGAACTCGCCGCGGAGATAGCAGGGGTGCCGCTGGCCCTCGACGGTGATCGCCGGGTGGTCGTGGCCGATCACGTAGCGGTCGGCGTCCGCCGACGGCCGCTCGTGGCCGTGACAGACGACCGTCCCGTCGTCGAGGCGGTACTCCTCCGCGGTCGGGCCGTCCCAGACCGAGGGGAGCATCGTGTCGTGGTTGCCGGGGGTGACGACGGGCCGGGCGCCGGCGGCCCGGACTGTGCGCTCGAGTGCGGCGACGGTGTCGGGGACGGCCGCCGGCACCGACGAGAAGGAGTGCAGCAGGTCGCCCCCGAAGACGACCTCTCCGGGCCCGACGGCGTCGAGCAGTGCCCGGAGTCGCCCGACGAGGTCATCGCGCTCGCCCAGGGGGAACTCGACGCCGCTCTCGGCGTCCATCCCGACGTGGAGGTCGGCGAGCACGAGCGCGTCCGCGGCCGGGAGGACGAGCGCGCGGTCGCGGAGGCGGTATCCGGGGTCGCTCATCGTTCGACCTCGGGAGGAGTCAGTCGGCGGCCGCGGCCCGCTCTCGCGCGGCCGAGTACGCCTCCTTCAGCTGTCTGAACTCGTCGGGGTCGCCGCCCTGGTCGGGGTGGACGGACTTGACCTTCTCGCGGTAGGCGTCGCGGACCTCCCACTCGTTTGCGGTCGCCGGGAGGCCGAGGACCGCGAAGGCGGCGTCCGCGCGGTCGAGGGTCCCCCCCGCCCCCGGGTCCGGCCGTCCGGCGCCGCTCCCGAGGTTCAGGTCCGGCGTCTCGAAGGGGAGTCGCGAGCCGAGGTGGACTCCCGGCAGTTCGTGCTCGACGAGGACGGCGTACGTCGAGGAGCCCTCGATGCCGTAGAACGCCCGGGCGTCGAAGGTGATCGCCACGTCGCGCTGCGGGAGGTAGAACTCGACTGTGTGGCCCTCGACCGGGTGGTCCTCGGCGAACGATTCGTCGATGGCCCGGAGGTACTGCCGGATCTCCGCGCGGCGGCGGCCGTCGCCGCGCCGCGGGGGGACCTCCGAGTCCGACTCCGATTCCGGGTCCGGGTCCGGGTCCGGGAAGAGCCGCCGACCCGCGAGGAACGCGCCGGCGACGGCGACGCTCACGGCGGCGCCGATGACCACCCCCAGGAAGAGCCAGTCGACCAGCACTTCCGACACCGGGATCACACGCGCGGTACGGTCGGCGGCGTGAAGAATCCCTCGAACCGATGGTGCTGGCGACCCGAGCACCGTCGATGACGACCATCAGGTTCGAGGCCGCGGACGCGGCCGACTACACGGCGATCGGAGAGGGCCTGACCCGGCCCGCCCGGGCGGCCGGGCGGCTCGCGACCGACCGCGCGGACGCGAAGTACGCGCTCGTCCACGGCGACGGCTGCGGCGTCTGCGGGCGGGCGATCGAACCCGGGGACGCGTTCTACCTAGATGTCGACAGCGGGGACGTGCTCTGCGAGGATCACGGGCGGGAACGGCGAGCGGACGGCGAGCGGGACGGGAGGGCCGAGTAGTCCGGACGCGGCGGCGCGCCCCGACGGAGCAAAGGGCGGGAGGCGGACTACCAGTTCGGGCGGGGGAGACGGCCGGGGCCCACGGTCCGGGCGGCGAGCCGCGAGCCGCCGACGGGGCCCGAATCCGGTCAGCCGAAGTACCGCAGGTCGTCGTCGCTGGGGGCGCCGCCCTGCCCCTGCTCCATCTCCTGGATCTTCTTGACGACCTCCTCCATCTCTTCGGCGCGGTCCTCCAGGGAGTCGTAGCCGACCTCGAAGCCGACGACCTCTTGGAGCACCTCCAGGACGGCCCGGGCGCTCTTGGGGTCGACGAGGTAGCCGGAGGTCTCGCCCATCAGGCAGGCCGTCGGGATGCCCCGGCGCTCGCCCAGCCCCAGCAGGAGCCCCGAGACGCCGACGATGCCGCCGGCGGGTTCGTCCTCGCGGAACTCGACGTCGTCGAGTTCGGCGACGAGGTCGTCCGTCGAGGCGGCCCCGATGACGTTGTACTCCTCGATGAGTTCGCCCGTCGGGACGCCGCCGAGCGCGAACGTCCGCTCGACGCCGTGGTCCTCGGCGACGTCGAGCACGCGGTCGGTGAGCCGGTAGTGGCCGGCGTTGTCCTGGGCCTGGTGGTCGCCGGTGAGCACGAGGAGGTCGGCCTCCGGGATGGCGTGGAACTCGACGCAGGCCAGTTGCGAGCGGCCGTCCTCGACGGTCACCTGCGGCGGGAAGTGCTCGGAGTAGAGCCGCGCGACGAGGTCGGCGTCGAACTCCTCGAGGAGGTGTTCGGCGGCGAGCTTTCCGACGTGGCCGACGCCGGGCAGCCCCTCGACCAGCGTCGGATCGTCGAGGTTCGGATCGCCGTCCCCGACGGTCTCGATGTCGAATTCGTCCATATACTCCTACTCGCGCTCGCGGCGCTTAAGTGAGCGTCGGTACCCGCCGTACCGGTCGGTCGGGTCGTAGGGCGCGGGCGCGCTGTTGACCGCCTCGCCGCCGCAGTCCGGACAGCGTTCGGAGAGCGTGTACACCGGGCGGTCGTGGCGCTCGCGCCACGCGGCACACACCCCGATGTCGCTTCTCATTCGTCGTCGATCTGGCGCTCGCGGTGGAACTGGGCGGTGCCCCCGCGCTCGGCGATCTCCGCGCGGGCGCGGTCGGCGCTGGCCTCGAGGGCGTCCTCGGCGACCTTGTAGCTCGGCGCGCGGACCCGGATGCGGTACTCGGGGGCGCCGACGTAGGTCACCGACAGGTCGATCTCGTCGCCGACGTCGCCGTTGCCCTCGGCGGCCTCGAGGGCCGCGCGGACGTCGTCGACGCCGGAGGAGTTCGGCGAGCGCAACTGGAGGTAGCCGGTCACGTTGACGTAGGGCACCGAGACGTTTTCGCGGGCCGTGTCGACGACCGCCTCGACCTCCGCCTCGGAGAGGTCGGTGCCCTCCAGGGCCTCCGCGCCGTGGATCGCCGCCTGCTCGAAGCCGTCGTACAGCGACCCGTACTCCGCGAGCAGTTCGTTGGCGACCGACGTGTACTGCTCGTCGGAGACGTCCTCGCCGAACGCGAGGGTCATCCACTTGTCGGCCTTCTGCTCGTTTTTCCACTCCTGGATCTTGTCGGAGCGCTGGTGGTCGTTGACGTCCTTGATCGAGAGGTCGATCTGCTGGGAGTCGCGGTCGACGTCCAGCACCTTGCAGACGACCGTCTCGTCGATCCCCACGTGATCGCGGATGTTCTTGATCCAGCCGCTCGCGACCTCGCTGACGTGGACGAGGCCGCGGCGGTCCTGGTACTCGAGGAGGTCGACGAAGACGCCGAAGTCCTCGATCTCGTCGACCTTGCCGACGACGAGGTCGCCCGGGTCGGGCCAGCCACTGTATTTCATACCCGAGCGTAACCGACTGGCGCGAATAAATCCACCGTCATGGGCGGTCGGATCGCGGGCGGGACCCGCGTCACCGTCCCCCGCCGGCCGCGGGCGGCGCGCGGGTCCGAGCCCCGCGGGTCCCGGTCGCAAGCGGGAGAAGCGAGAAGTGAACGGCTGGCGTCAGGCGCGCTGCTCGACGGTCTCGACGACTTCGCCCTCGATGTCGGCCTTGCCGCCGGTCGGGTGGACCAGCGAGTGGCCGCAGACGGCGCAGTCGACCTGGGAGGCGGCCTTGCCGAAGACGACCTGCTCGTTCTCGCAGTCCGGGCACTTGACCCGGTAGAAGCTCCCGGTCATTACTCCTGGAGTTCGAGTCGGCCGGCGCGCCATCCCTCGCGCAGGTGGGCCTTGCCGCAGTCGCTACAGCGGTAGACCAGGTCGGTCTTCTTGGTGGGCTTGTCGCCACCGGGCACCTTCGAGAACTTCCCCTTGTTCCCGATGCCCGACCCGCGACGGGCGCGCTGGCGGTCGTTGACCTTCTTCATGCCCGAGGATCGCCCCGAGCGGACCTTCTCGACCTCGTGTTCGTGGTGGGTCTTGCAGTACGGGCAGTACGTGTTGAACCGGCGCGGCATCTGCATAGTTGTTGTCCCCGCTACCGCGCGGCGGCTTAAAACCCGTTTGGTCTCGACCGGCGCCCGCGGGACCCGGACGCGGGATTCGGCGGGTCAAGCAGTCCCCGGCGACGCCCGGCGACGCGCGGGCCCGGAGCGTCGGAAGACTCGAAGCGCTTAACCGGCCTTCGAGCCGATGGAGACTCGTGAGGAACCTCATCATCAACGGCGACGCCGGGATCCGCAAGAACGCCGTCATCGAGTACGACGGCGAGGAGGTGATCTGCTTCTCCGTGAAGCGCCAGGGCGAGTGGCACGGCCCCGACCGGGTCCAGCTGTGGTGTACGATCGGTACCGAGGACGAGCGCGAGACCTTCGAGCACCGGGAGTACATTCCGATGCACCTCGAGACCGAGCACGTCGACGCCGACGCCATCGACGTGATCAAGGCGAAAGGCGACCTCGCCGTCTGACCGGGGTGCCCCAGCCGGTCGGCGAGACGACTTCCGAAGCATTGAGTTAGTGGGGTTTCCAACCCCCGGTATGAGCAAGGACACGGGCATGGACCGTCGCGCCTTCCTCCGGGCGGTAGGCGCCGGCGCGGTCGCGTACGGAGCGACCGCGCCCGCGGCCGCCCAGGACAACGAATCGGGAGGCGGCAACGAGTCGGGCGGGGGCAACGAGTCCGGGGGCGACGGTGGGGGTGGCGGCGGCTCCGGTCCCATCGACTACGGCGGGTGGTTCTCGGACGTCCCGTA
>PXRR01000065.1:0-21165 GCA_003021975.1 Halobacteriales archaeon QS_5_70_17
AACCGTGCATACATCCCGACGAGCGAATATATCGACATGCGACCCCCTGGTTACACTCAGATCACCGTGTTCTTTTACCCAGCATTAGATTGATCGATAAAGTATCCTGCAAGAGCATTTCTCCCCAACACTAACTTGTACATTTTAACATATAATAGAAATAGGAGTAGAAGAAGGGGGGTAGGTCTTCTTCTATTTCATAGTCTGATGACTCAGAATCTACTTCTATATTATCTGTTGGAGAGCTCCTGAAAATGACGCCGCGGTCTAAGACTAGCAAAACATCGATTCGTTCGTCACTGGCTACGCTTAAATTGTCGCTCATATCTTCGAGCTTTTTTCGTAGTGTTGTGAGATTATAGTCCGATCCAAAGGCGAACAGCACGTAAGGAACATATCCCCGTTCCTCTTCATCTGGATCATGTGTATCTGTAGTAAGCAGGATACTATTTACTGGAGTTTTTGTCTCAAGTTCTCGGATTGATTTGCAGTTCTTAATTGCTGATTTCAATTGTGGTTCTTTGAGTGTAGACTGATTCAATGACAGAACTAACTCCTTCTTTGAACAGAATTCCAGATCCGTCTCTATTATAGGTGAATGGATGTGCGCTTGAACAAATGGCAATGTCTACCTCTTTGGAACGATTCCACTGCCTATCCATAATTTCACCATTGGCGTAACCGTATTCACTTGGAAGATAATCTTGCAAAAATTCCTGGATGACTTTCTCTGAGATATCACCTCGTAGAGTGCCATGATTATGTTTGAATCGAGACCTCTCTAGCCTTGCATCCATTACGTCTGATTCTGCAGCGAACAGGTTCACTAATTCACTTGGGAGATCTTCTCTAAGCACATACGCTGAAAAGGAGGACGAGAGTTAGTTCTATTGCTATATTCAAAAGGTTAGGGAGATATTCTACGTAATATCGTAACTTCCAATCGAAACAGCGGCAATCCTATCTTTGTCAGTCGATTTCACACACCTCAATTTCTTCGGTACCCTTGTTTCAGGTGGTTCCAAAGATAGGGGTGGGGGATAAGACCGAAATATCTCCCAGACAAATCTTCAGTAAGATGGCTTCTATAGCCTGAACACCGATACAAGTATAATACAGATACTATTTTCAGCGAAACTCGAGCGTGGTATTTTCGCACAGTCCATTATTCGATAAGTGGACGCTCATTTCTCCACATTCTATCCTCCCTTAGCTCGAGATTTCGCGCGCGTTCCAGTATCGCGAGACGGCCACAAACACGCCGCTCTACCCCTGAGCGGTGAGAACCGAAAAAGCCCCGAAGGGGGCGGTCGACGAGCGGGCTGGGAGGGAGTTGAACCCCCGACCGTCTGGTTAAAAGCCAGACGCTCTCCCTAACTGAGCTACCAGCCCTCGCCCGTTCTTCCGGCGGGCGTCGCTAAACCGTTACGGTCCCGTCGCCGTCACCGCTTAAACTCCGCCTGTTCGAGGGCCTCGTCGACGACCGTCTCGGGGTCGACCGCCCTGAGCGCGGCCTGCCGGCGGAGCTCGCGGTAGGTACTCCGGGGGAGGTGGAGCGTGATCTCCCCGACCGGAACGCCCTGTTCGCGGAGCGCGTCCTCGACGCTGGCGCCGTCGTTGATGGCGCTGGCGGCCGCGCGGACCTGCCGGACCGTCAGCCCGTGGTCGAGGACGGCCCACGCGAGTTGGTAGCGGGCCTCGCCGTGGACCCGGGCGATGTGTTTCGCGGCGGTGGGGGCGATCTGGCCCGTGGCGACGTACCGCCGGACCGACCGGGGGAGGTCGTGGACCCGGGCCCACTTACGGATGAACGAGACGGTGACGCCGTCGCCGGCGCGCTGTGCGGCCGCCTTGTACGATCCCTCGCCGCGCACGAGCGCGGCGCAGGCGGCGGCCCCCCGGAGCACGTAGACGTTGTCGGACGCGCCGGCGGTGTTGTTCGAGAAGGCGGCGACGGTGTCGGCGGCCGACTGCAGGCTCTCGGGGTCGCTCGGATCGAACTGGACCGCGCTCTCGGCGCGGTCGCCCATCAGCTCGGGGTCCCCCCGCACAACCGGCTGGCCGACCGGCGACTCGCGATCCGCCGGCGGCTCCTCGTCGTCTGTCATTGGCGGTATCCACGAACGGCGGCCGCAAAAACGTCTCGGGGCTGTGTCCGTCAGTCGCCACGCTGCTCGCTGAGGTGGTCCCACACCTCGGCGCAGCCGCAGCCGTCCTCGATGTCGTCGAGGTGGCTGGTATCGACGTCCTGTTCCTCCTCGGTCTCGGCGTCCTGTCGGTTACTCATCGTAGATCTCCTCGTAGAGCTCGGGTGCAGCGTCGGCCGACGCGTGCTGTCGAGCGCCGGTCGCCGACTCCTCCGTTGACATCAACCCTGTATAGCGGTGCCCGCCGTATAAGCCCGCCCCCGACAGTAACGTTGGCCAGTGCTGCGCCGTCAGGGAGAGACTTGCCGCTACTGGGGACGGGGATCTCCGGCAGACCGCGCCGCTCTCTGGCGATTCCCGGTCTCCGTCCCGTCACCGAATCCGATGACGGTCGGCAGTCGTTGCCGTGGCGCGAGCGGGTAAACCGGTCCGGACCCGAAGGCCGGGTGTGGCCCAAGCAGTACACCAACTCGACGACGGAGCGTGGGTCAGCGTCAACGACCGGCGCGTCGTGAACGTCAGCGACCTCTGGCGGCTCTCGGACCACGAGTTCTGCTCGTGTTCCGTCGCGGACGTGCTCGTCGAGGGGTTCGTCGAGGTCGGCGTCGACTACCCGACCGTCGACGTCCGGTTCGCCGGACAGTGCATCGCCTGCGGCGCGGAGGGGGTCTCCGGTTGGGTGCCCGTCGGCCGGATCGACCCCGAGGACGACGACCGGTTCCGCCCGGTCGCCAACGCCGACGCGATCATCAGCCCTCGACCGACGGCCTGAACCGCCGGCGACCGGTCCGACGCGGCGAGCGGGCGTCGGTGACGGGGAGCGGACAGTAGGAGTACCAGCTACCGGCAACACTTGTTCCGGCGTCGAACTCCACGACAACCTTGACGCGGGGCGGGTGGGTTTACGTGCGGAACACGTTCGGACGTACATATGCCATCGAAGGTCGAGGGGTGGAAGGACGAGGTCTACGGAACGGAGATCCGAGACCACCTCTTCCGGTTCGCGGAGGAGGGCTTCGAGTCCATCCCCGAAGACGAGCAGGACGCGTGGTTCGAGCGCTTCAAGTGGTGGGGGCTGTATCACCAGCGGGACGGGCAGGACGGCAACTTCATGATGCGCATCGGGACGCCGATGGGCCGCATGACGCCCGAGCAGCTCCGGGTCGTCGGCGAGATCGCCGACGAGTACGCTCGGGGGCCCGCCGACAACCCCGAGTTCGGCTCCGCGTGGGCCGACTACACCACCCGCCAGTCGATCCAGCTCCACTGGATCCAACTCGAGGACGTCCCCGACATCTTCGAGAAACTCGAGGCGCACGGTCTCTCGACGATCCAGGCCTGCGGTGACTCGTGGCGCAACATCGTCGGCTCGCCGGTCGCCGGCCGGGACGCCGACGAGCACATCGACGTCTGGCCGCTCGTCCAGGAGCTCAACGAGGACTTCAAGGGCGACCCCGACCACTCGAACCTCCCGCGGAAGTGGAAGGTCGCGGTCACCGGCGACACGCGCGGCGCCGGACAGGGGGACATCAACGACCTCGCCTTCGAGCCCGCGGCCAAGGAAATCGACGGCGAGGAGGTCAAGGGCTTCAACGTCCGAGTCGGCGGCGGCCTCGCGCGCAAGGAGCCCCGCTTCGCCCGCGACATCGACGTCTTGTCTCCGCGCTGTTCCGCGACCACGGCGACCGGGACAACCGGTTCAACGCCCGCATCAAGTTCCTCGTCGACGAGTGGGGCCCCGAGAGGCTCCGCGAGGTCCTCCAGGAGGATTACGTCGACTTCGAACTCCGCACGGCGGGCGAGAACCTACGCGAGCAGTACGACTACAACGCCGGCCGTAACGACTCGCGGGGTGACTACGTGGGCGTCCACGAGCAGGACGACGGGAAGTACTTCGTCGGCCTGTACGTCACCGTCGGGCGGATGGGCGCCGAGGACACCATCGAACTGGCCGAACTCGCCGAGGAGTACGGCTCCGAGATGGTCGGGCTCACCCAGCGCCAGAACGTCATCGTCGCCGACATCGACGAGGAGGACCTCGACGACTTCCTCGCCGAGCCGCTGCTCGGGGAGTACTCGCCGGATCCCCACCCGTTCATGCGCGGTTCCATCGCCTGCACGGGCACGGAGTTCTGCTCGCTGTCGATCGTCGAGACGAAAAACCGGATGGTCCGCTACGGCCGCTGGCTGCGCGACAACGTCGAACTGCCCGACGGCGTCGAGGACTTCCACATCCACCTCTCGGGCTGTACCGCGTCGTGCGCCCAGCCCCAGATCGCCGACGTCTCCCTGCGGGGCATGAAGGCCCGCAAGGACGGCGAGCCCGTCGAGGCGTTCGACATCGGCCTGGGCGGCGGCCTGGGCGAGGACCCGCAGTTCGCCGACTGGATCGAGATGCGCGTGCCCGCCGACGAGGTGCCGGGGTACATCCGCAACCTGCTGGCGACCTACGAGGCCGAGCGCGAGGACGGCGAGAGCTTCCGGGAGTTCATCGCGGCCCGCGACGAGGAGGAGCTCCAGGACCTCGCCGAGCCGGAGGAGACCGACTACGAGGACGGCTTCCTCCACAACACGAAGGCGACGTGGTACCCCTACGCCGAGGACGACGCGATGGACGCCGCGCCGACGCCGGCCGACGACTGACGGCCCGGCGCCCCGACCGCACCGCCCCGCCGTCCTTCGGCGCCCGCGACCGGGACCTTTCGACCGCCGCTCCGCGTGCCGCGGTTCACGCTGCCGCCCGTCGGTGACCGGAGAGCGGAGCCATTGGCGACCGCGGCGGGCGCCACGCTTACCTCCCTCTCGACACTCCGGTCACGTATGGCAGACCGGATCATGCGCGTCAACGCGTACACGACGCTCGACCTCGTCGACGCCGCCGCGGAGGGCCACGACTTCGAGGAGGGGGCGCTGGCGACGCTGAACGTCACCTCGCCCCGGGAGGCCCCCGACGAGGTGACCCTCCAGCTGGAACTGGACAACGCGGACCTCGAGCGCCTGCCGCCCCACGCCGACAGCGTGACGCTGACCCCCGAGCAGGCCCGTCAGCTGGCCGCCGACCTGGAGAAACACGCAGACCGGGTCGAGGCCGCCGGGGACGACTAGGATTCCTCGTCCGCGGACGCGTCCGACCGCCCCGACCGCGCTTTCGACTGGGACTGCGATTGCGATTGCGACCCCGATTCCGACTCTTTCTCCAGCGGCGCCTCCGGCTCCCACCCGCTGGCGCGCTCGCGCCACGCGGCCTGCTGGCGGCGCTCGGTGACGTGGGTCGTCCCGTCGGCGAGTTCCTCGCGGACGTCGCGCTCGAAGTCGGTGATCCGCGCGAGGAAGCCGGCCCGGAACTCGTCGACGAGTTCGTAGGTCCAGCGGTCGCCGATCACGCCCGCGGGGAGGTGTTCGTCCCGGAGTGCGTCGGCGAACTCCTCGCGGCCGGCCTCCCGCAGTAGCTCCTCGGCGTCGTCGAGGTGGTCCATCCCGCCGCCGACGTGGTGGTGGCAGTCCAGCAGGGCGCCGTATCCGCGGTAGATCGACTCCAGTCCGAGCTGGAGCTCGTGGAGGGCCTCGCGCTCCGGCTCGCTCAGCTCCTGGCGGGGGGCCGGGGCCGACCCGCGCTCCTCGCCGTCGTCGCCTCCGTCGTGGCCGTCGTCGTCGCTCGCCATGAGCCGACTTCTCGTTCCGCCGGAATCGTTCTCCGGGCCCCGGGTCGCGTTGCCGTCTCCCGTGGACTTTTGCTCCCGTCGTCGAACGAGGGGAGTCGTGGCACGCAACCGCGTCCAGACCATCGGCCAGCGGATGGCCGACTGGTCCGAGAAGTGGATACCGAGTCCGTTCCTGTTCGCGATCGTCCTGACGCTGGTGGCGTACGTCGCGGCCATCGCGTTGACTCCCGACGGTCCGTATCAGAACGTGCTGAACTGGTACCAGGGGTTCTGGGACCTGCTCACCTTCGCGATGCAGATGGTGCTGATCCTCGTATCGGGGTACGCGGTCGCGGACTCCGACCTCGTGAGTTCGTACCTGAACCGGCTGGCGTCGATCCCGGACACGAACGCCGGGGCGGCGGCGCTGGTCGGCGCCGTCGCGATGCTCTTCGGCTACCTCCACTGGGGGATCGGCCTCATCGTGGGGGCCATCTTCGCCATCTTCGTCGCCCGCGCGGGCCACGCCCGCGGGAAGACGTTCCACTACCCCGTGCTCTGCGCGGCGGGGTACACTAGCCAGGTGATCTGGCACGCCGGCCCCTCGACCAGCGCGGGGCTGCTGTCGGCGACCGAGGGCCACGTCTTCGAGGACGTCTACGGCGTCGTCCCGCTCGGCGAGAGCGTCTTCACGGTCTACGCGGCGGGGCTGGCGGTGGCCGTCTTCCTGACGGTCGTTCCGACGCTGTACTACCTCGCGCCCGACGAGGAGGACGCAGTCGGCATCGCCGAGTACGCCCCGTCGCTGCTGGACGAGACCCCCGAGGCGACCGACGCCGACGGCGACCCCGAACCGCAGGCCGCGCCCGCCGTCACCGACCGGGCGGACGACCGACCGATGCCCGCCGACCGACTCAACGAGAGTTCCGCGGTGGCGTACCTGATCGCCGCCGGGATGGGGGTGTACGTCGTCACGCACTTCCTGCGGGCCGGCGGGATCGGCGAGGCGCTCGACCTCAACGTGTTCAACTTCACGTTCATCGCGCTGGGGCTGGCGCTGCACGGCACCCCGCAGGCGTACATGGAGACGATCCGGGACGCCACCGAGGGGGCCGCCGGAATCGTCCTGCAGTTCCCCTTCTACGCGGGCATCCTGGGGATCATCAGCAACTCCGGGCTCTCCGATCTCATCTCCGAGGCGCTGCTGAGCGTCGCGACCCCGGAGACGTTCCCCGTGATCGCGTGGCTGCTCGGCGGGGTCATGAACCTCTTCGTGCCCAGCGGCGGCGGCGAGTGGGGGATCATCGGCGGCGTCGTCGGCGGGACGGCTGTCGAACTCGGCGTCCCGCCCGGAAAAGCCATCGTCGCCTACGGCGCCGGCGACATGTGGACGAACATGTTCCAGCCGTTCTGGGCGATCCCGCTGCTGGGACTCACCCGGGTGCGCGCCCGCGACATCCTCGGGTACACCATGATCGTCATGGTCGTGCTGACGCCCGTGTTCGCGCTGGCGCTGTACTTCCTGCCGTACTGAGACGGACTCGCTCTCTCCGGTCGGTCGCGGGGCGGACCCCGACACTCATATCGCCGGCGGTCCCGCTGGTGGACGATGACGACCCACAGGAACCCGCTGGCTCCGGTCGCGGAGGAACTGCGCGCCGGCGAGCGCGACCCCGTCGAGTACGCCGAGTCCTGTCTCGATCGGATCGACGAAGCCGACGGCGACGTCCGGGCGTTCCTCCCGGAGGAGGACCGCCGCGAGCGCGTCCGATCGGCCGCGGGCGACCGCGCCGAGCAGTTCGGCGCGTCCGAGCGGCCCGCGCTGGTGGGCGTCCCCGTCGGTGTCAAGGACATCTTCCACGTCGGGGGGCTGGCGACCCGCGCCGGGTCGAACGTCCCGCCGGAGGAACTCGCGGGCCCGCAGGCCGACGCCGTGAGCGCGCTGCGGTCGGCGGGCGCGCTCGTCCTCGGGAAGACCGTCACCACGGAGTTCGCCTACTTCGAACCCGGACCGACCCGCAACCCCCACGACCTCGGACACACGCCCGGGGGATCCTCCAGCGGGTCGGCGGCGGCCGTCGCCGCCGGCACGTGCCCGCTGGCGCTCGGCTCCCAGACCATCGGGTCGGTGATCCGGCCGGCCTCGTTCTGCGGGGTCGTCGGCGTCAAGCCGACCTACGGCCGGGTGCCGATGGGCGGGGTGATCCCCGTCGCGCCCTCCGTCGACCACGTGGGCTTTTTCACCCAGGACGCGGCCGGCGCCCGCCTGGCCGCGGGGGCGCTCTGCCGGGGGTGGGACGACGACGTCGACCCCGTCCGCCGGCCCGTACTCGGGATTCCCGACGAGGACTACCTCTCGCAGGCCGACCCGGCCGCCCGGGAGCTGTTCCGCGACCGGGTCGAGGCGCTGCGCGCCGCCGGCTACGAGGTCCGAGACACCGACGCGCTGGCCGACGTCGAGGCGATCAACGACCGCCACGACGACCTCGTCGCCGCAGAGATGGCGCTGTCTCACGACGAGTGGTACGCCGACTACGGCGACCGCTACGCCGAGAGCACCGTCGAACTGATCGAGGCCGGCCACGGGGTGTCGGTCGGTCGCCTCGTCGCGGCCCGGGGCGGCCGGCGCGCGCTGCGGTCGTCGCTCGCGGCCCGCATGGACGAGACGGGCGTCGACCTCTGGGTCGCGCCCGCCGCGCCGGGGGCAGCCCCCGAGGGCGTCGACGACACCGGCGATCCCGTGATGAACCTGCCCTGGACCCACGCCGGGGTCCCGACGGTCGGCCTCCCCGCCGGTCGGGTCGACGGCCTGCCGGTGGGACTGCAGTTCGCGGGCCGGTTCGGCGCCGACGAGCGCCTGCTGGCGTGGGCCGAGGACCTCGCGGACGCCGTCGCCGACGGCAGCCACACGCACGTCGGCTGACCGGCCGTCCGGCGCGGCCGACGCGCGAAGCGACGGGCACAAGCGCCCCGGCCGGTTACCCGGAGGCGAATGGACGTCAGGTTCCTCGGCGGCGCCCGCGAGGTCGGCCGGAGCGCGATCATGGTCAACGACCGGCTCCTCCTCGATTACGGGATGCTGGCCGGGAACCCGCCCCGGTTCCCCGTCGAGCGCCCCGATCCGGAGGCGGTCGTCGTCTCCCACGGCCACCTCGACCACGTCGGCGCCCTCCCCGCCCTGCTCTCGGGCGACCGGCGGCCCCCGATCCACTGGACGCCGCCGACCCGCGAACTGGCGCTGACGCTCGCGCGCGACACGCTGAAGCTCCACGGCGGGTCGTACGACTGCCCGTTCACCGAACCCGACGTCAAGCGCGTCACGCAGGTCTCGGAACCCCACGGCTACCGCGAGTCCTTCGAGGCGGCGGGCCACGAGGTGACGTTCTACGACGCCGGCCACATCCCCGGCAGCGCCCACGTGCTGGTCGACGACGGGGAAACGCGACTTCTCTACACCGGGGACTTCCACACCGACGACCAGCGACTCGTCTCGGGGACGACCGCCCGACCTGACGCGGACGCGGTCGTCTGCGAGAGCACGTACGCCGACGTCGAACACGAGGCCCGGTCTGTCGTAGAGGAACGCTTCGCCGAGAGCGTCAAAACGACGCTGTGGGAGGGGGGCACGGTCGTCGTCCCGGCGTTCGCGATCGGACGGACCCAAGAGATGCTGCTGGTCTGTGACGCGTACGACATCCCCTGTTACGTCGACGGGATGGGAACGCGCGTCACCGAGATGCTGCGGCGTCACCCCGAGTTCGTCCGCGACGGAGACGCGTTCCGGCGCGCGAAGTCCCACGCACGGTTCGTCACCGGCCACGACGGCCAGCGCAGGCGGATCGCCGACCAGAACGCGGCGATCGTCACCACCAGCGGGATGCTCTCCGGCGGCCCCGCGATGACCTACGTCCCCGAGATCCGGTCCAACCCGATGAACAAGGTCGCGATGACGGGCTACCAGGTCGAGGGGACGCCGGGACGAGACCTCGTAGAGACGGGCAGCGCCGAGATCGACGGCCGCGTGATGCCCGTCAGCGCGCAGGTCGAGCAGTACGACTTCTCGGCGCACGCGGACCGCGAGGGCGTCCTGTCGTTCCTCGGTTCCTACGAGGACACGCCCGTCGTCGTGAACCACGGCGACCGCTGCGAGCGCTTCGCCGCGGAGCTCCGGGCGGACGGCTTCGAGGCGACCGCGCCCGAACCGGGCGACGAGGTCACCGTCACCGCCTGAGCGCGTCCCGGAAGATCCCCTCCAGGTCCTCCCGGTCGACGCGCCGGGGGTTACCGACGAGGAGCCGCTGGATCTCCTCGGTCTTCTCGGCCAGCCGCGGGACGTCCGACTCCTCGACGCCGAGTTCTGTCAGCCCCGGGGGGATGCCGACGTCGTCGGCGAGCCGCTCGACCGCGCTCGCGGCCCGCTCGCCCTTCTCGCGGTCGGCGACGCCGTCGACGGATTCGCCGAGGATCTCGGCGATTCGGCCGTAGCGGTCGAACGCCGTCGGCGCGTTGTACCGCATCACCGACGGGAGCAGCGCGGCGACGGTGACGCCGTGGGGGGTGTGGTTCTCGCCGGCGACGGGGTAGGCCATGGCGTGGGTCGCCCCCAGCCCGGCGTTGGTGAACGCCATCCCCGCGAGCAGGCTCCCGAGGGACATGTCCCGGCGGGCGTCGACGTCCTCGCCGTTGTTGACCGCCCGGCGAAGGCTGCCGCCGACGAGTTCGATCGCCCGCTCGGCGTACATGTCCGTGACGGCGGTCCGGCCGCCGTAGTCGGGGCGGTCGGCGGCGGTCTCCGGGACCGGCTTCGCGTCGAAGCGCCGGGTGGTGTAGGCCTCGACGGCGTGGGTCAGCGCGTCCATCCCCGAGGCGGCGGTGACAGCCGGCGGCAGCGAGACGGTCAACAGCGGGTCGACGACCGCCAGGTCCGGGTAGAGGTGCCGGCTCGAGATGCCCACCTTCAGCTCCCGGTCGGGCAGCGATATCACCGCCGCCGGGGAGCTCTCGGACCCCGTTCCGGCCGTCGTCGGGACCGCCGCGACCGTCATCTCGGCGTCGGGGACGGGGTCGCCGCCGCCGACCGGCGGCGCGACGTAGTCCAGCACGTCGCCCCTGCGCCCGCGAGCGCGCCGGCGACCTTCCCGACGTCCATCGAACTCCCGCCCCCGACGCCGACCACCGCGTCCGGGGCGGCCGACTCGGCGGCGTCGATGGCGGCCTCGTAGACGACGACGCCGGGGTCCGGCTCGACGCCGTCGAAGACGTCGACGTCGACGCCCTCGGGGAGGGCGTCGAGCACGCTGTCGACGACGCCGGCCGCCCGGAGCTGCTCGTCGGTGACGACCAGAAGTCCCTCGACGCCCCGCGCCGCGAGTGCGTCGCCGAGTTCCGCGACGGCCCCCCGGCCGAATTTGATCCGGTCGGCCGTCGCGAACTCCCAGACGGAATCGGGCTGGTACATGCTATCGAGTGGTACGACCGCCCACTTAGGCGTAGCGGGCCGGCCCGCGGGCGTCGGACCGACCGTCGGGTGCCGACCGCCAGATATTTTTCACAGCCTCGCGTCCGGGATTCATGTCAGCAAGATTTTAGGGCTACCTAAAAACCGAATCCTTTACAGTGCTTTAGGCCAGCCTAAAACCTGCATGGCGCAGATCAGTCACCGACGACGGTTCCGATCGGAGGGGCACCGTGCCGTACGCTGACGCGACCGGCGAGGAACTGCTCGCCCAGCAGGCCCGCCGGGAGTCGAGCGCGCGGACCTACCCGCGCCACCTCCCCATCGCCATCGACCGCGCCCGCGGCGTCGAGGTCGAGGACGTCGACGGGAACGTCTACTACGACTGCCTGGCCGGCGCGGGGTCGCTCGCGCTCGGACACAACCATCCCGACGTGATCGCCGAGATGGAGCGACTGCTCGCGGCCGACCGCCCGCTGCACACCCTCGACGTGACGACCCCCGAGAAGGAGGCGTTCGTCGACGCGCTGTTCGACAGCCTCCCCGACGCCTTCGCCGACCGGGCGAAGGTCCAGTTCTGCAGTCCCGCCGGCACCGACGCCGTCGAGGCGGCGCTGAAACTCGTCCGGACCGCGACCGGGAACTCCCCCGTGATCGGCTTCCAGGGCGCCTACCACGGGATGACCGCCGGCGCGCTCGCGCTGATGGGCGACGCCGACCCGAAGGGGCCGGTCCCCGGAGGGGACGCCCACCACCTGCCGTACCCCTACGCCTACCGCCAGCCGCTCGGGCTCTCGGGGGATCGGGGCCACCGCGCGACCGCCCGCCTCCTCGAGCGGACGCTCGACGACCCCAGCGGCGGGATCGGCGACCCCGCGGGCGTCGTCCTCGAACCCGTCCAGGGGGAGGGCGGGGTCGTCCCCGCGCCCGCGGAGTGGCTCCGCTCGGTCCGCCGGATCACCCGCGAGCGCGACGTCCCGCTGATCGTCGACGAGATCCAGACCGGCCTCGGTCGCACCGGGGAGCTGTGGGGGTTCGAGCGCGCCGACGTCGTCCCGGACGTCGTGACCGCCTCGAAGGCCGTCGGCGGCGGCCTCCCGCTGGCGGTCGTCGTCTACGACGAATCCCTCGACGAGTGGGCGCCGGGCGCCCACGCTGGGACCTTCCGGGGCAACCAGCTGGCGATGGCCGCCGGCCGGGCGACCATCGAACACGTCCTCGAGAACGACCTCCACGAGCACGCCGCGCGCGTCGGCGCGCGCCTCCGCGAGCGCCTCGAGGCGCTGGCCGACCGCCACGACGCGATCGGCGACGTCCGTGGTCGGGGGCTGATGCTCGGCGTCGAGTTCGTCGACCCCGGCGCGGACCCGGCGACCGCTCCCGCCGAGGGGCTGGCCGACCCCGCGCCGCCGGCCGACGGCGACCTCGCCGCCGCCGTCCAGTCGGCGGCGCTGGACCGCGGGCTGATCATCGAGACCGGCGGTCGGGACGGCGCTGTCGCGCGGTTCCTGCCGCCACTGACGCTCGCCGCGTCGGAGGCCGACGAGATCGCGGACGTCTTCGCCGGGGCGGTCGAGGCCGCCACGCGGCGGGAACAGGGGGTGACCGCGTGAGCCGCGAGGCGCCGGCGGAGGCCTTCAACGGCCTCTTCCTGGGCGATTCGGCTGGCCGGGAGGCCCACGCCGCGGCCCTCGACCGCGCCCGCGAGGCGGTGGACTCGGTCCACGCCGACCGGGAGGGCCCCTACTCCGGGGCGAGCGTCGGCGACCTCCGGGCGGCGCTGCCCGATCCGCTCCCCGAGACGGGGACGGGACTCGCGGCCGCCGTCGAGGACCTCCGGGAGACCGTTCTCTCGGACTCCGCGGTCGTCGCCGACCCCGACTGCGCCGCCCACCTGCAGTGCCCGCCGCTGGTGCCGGCGCTGGCCGCCGAGGCCGCACTCGCCGCGACGAACCAGTCGATGGACTCCTGGGACCAGGCGCCGGCCGCGACCGTCGCCGAGCAGCGCCTGGTCGGGACGCTGTGCGACCGCTTCGGCTACCCCGAGGGCGCCGACGGCGTGTTCACGAGCGGCGCCACGGAGTCGAACCTGCAGGGACTGTTGCTCGCCCGCGACCGCTTCGTCGCCGAGACGTTCGACCGCGACCCCCAGCGAGAGGGGCTGTCGCCGGCCGCCGGGGGGATGCGGGTGCTCTGCTCCGAGCGGGCGCACTTCACCGCCGAGCAGGCCGCCGCCCACCTCGGTCTCGGCGAGGACAGCGTCGTGAGCGTGGCGACCGACGACGCCGGCCGGATGCGCCCGGCGGCGCTGGACCGCCGGATCGAGGCGCTGGCCGACCGCGGCCTCTACCCCTTCGCGCTCGTCGGCACCGCCGGGAGACCGACCTCGGCGCCGTCGACCCGCTGGACGCGCTGGCCGACCGCGCGGCCGCCCACGACCTCTGGTTCCACGTCGACGCGGCCTACGGCGGCGCGCTCGCTGTCAGCGACGCCCACCGCGATCGCCTGACGGGGATCGAGCGCGCGGACTCGCTGGCCGTCGACTTCCACAAACTGCTCTTCCAGCCGCTGGCCTGCGGCGCCTTCCTCCTGCGCGACGGGGCGGAGTTCGAGCGCATCGCGCGCACCGCCGCCTACCTCAACCCGGAGGGCGACGACGCGCCCGACCTCGTCAGGAAGTCGCTGCGCACCTCCCGGCGGTTCGACGCGCTCAAGCCCTACCTGACGTTCCGGGCGCTGGGCCGGGAGCGCCTCGCCGAGATGGTCGACGCGACGCTGGCGACCGCGAGCGCGGCCGGCGAGCGGGTCGCTGCCGCGCCGGATCTGGACCTCGCCGCCGAGCCGTCGCTGACGACCGTCGTCTTCCGGTATCTCCCCGGCGACGACCACCCTGACCTCCCGCGGGACCTCTGGGTCGACCGGTGCAACCGGGCGATCCGCGAGCGCCTGCTCGACGACGGCGAGGCCGTCGTCGCGCGGACGGAACTCGACGGGCGGACCCACCTGAAGCTCACCCTGCTCGACCCCCGGACCGACGCCGCCGACGTCGAGGCGCTGCTCGACCGGATCCGCGAGCGCGGGGCCGCCGTCGACCCCGGCGACGTCACCGCGGGGGCCGACGCCGGCGACGACCGCTCGGAGGGGACTGAGGGGGTGATCGACCGGTGAGCCGCCGCGACTCCGAGCCGAAGCCGGGGTCGGGGACCGACGCCCCCCGCGCCCGGACACTCGCGGCCGACTGCGCGGCGCCGGCCGAGCACGCCGACTCGGCGACGCTCCACGCCGTCCTCAACTGCTACCTCCGGGAGGCAGCGGACGTCGACGTCGTCCCCCTGGAGGCCGCGCCGGTACCGGCCGACGCGGACCTCGCGAGGGAGGTCGAGACCGCCGCGGTCGCTCCGCTCCCCGAGATCGGGGGCCGGCTGGCGGCGCCGCTGCGCTACCGCTCGCCGACCGACCGCCACCTCTTCGACCGGCCGGTCTACCGCGCCGGCGGGGCCGGTCCGCCGACGCCGCTGGACGCGGCGACGCTCGCGGCGCTGGTCTGCCGGGAACTGACGCTCGCGGGCTCCGGCGACGGCCGCGCGGCCGACAACCTGCTGGCGCGGGTGCTCGCCAGCCGGGAGAACGTCGAGCGGTTCGTCGCCGCCCGCGCAGACGACACCGACCGGCTGTACGCCGACCGCGTCCCCTTCCGGGTCGCCGAGGGGGCGCTCCCCTACGGCCACCTGCTGCACCCCACGCCCAAGAGCCGCCGAGGGATCGCGCGCCGGAACGCGCCGACCTACGCCCCCGAACTGGAGGGGGGCTTCCGCCTGCACTACTTCCGGGCGGATCCCGGGATCGTCGAGCAGCGCTCCGCCCGGCCGGAGTCGGCGGCCGACTGGGTGGAGGCGGCGCTCCGGGAGTCGGCCGACCCCGGCTTCGTCGCCGAGTACGTCGAGAGCGACGGCGTCCTCCTGCCGGTTCACCCGTGGCAGGCCGACTACCTCCTCGATCGGCTCCGCGTGCGGCGGGCGATCCGGGCCGGTCGCCTCGAGAGCCTGGGCCGCCGCGGACGGATCTTCCACCCGACGGCGTCCGTCCGGACGGCCTACGCGCCCGGCGCGCCGTTCATGCACAAGGGGTCGCTCGCGGTCCGGATCACCAACGCCGAGCGGACGAACAAGCGGCCGGAACTCGAACGCGGGGTCGCGATCGCCGAACTGCTCGAGACCGACCTCGGCGACGACCTCGCCGAGCGGTTCCCCCGCTTCGAGGTGATCCGGGACCCCGCCTACCTCACGCTCGACGTCGGCGAGGGGGCGGAGTCGGGGTTCGAGGTCGTCCTCCGGGAGAACCCCTTCGCCCCGGGGGCGAACGCGACGCCCGTCGTCGCGCTCTGCCAGGACGGGATCGACGGCCCCCCGCGGCTCGCCCGCCTCGTCGAGCGGATCGCCGACCGCGAGGGCCGCCCGACGGCGGCCGTCGCCCGCGAGTGGTTCCGCGAGTACCTCTCGATCTCGCTGCGGCCGGCGCTGTGGCTCTACCTCGAGCGCGGGGTCGGCGTCGAGGCCCACCAGCAGAACGCCGTGCTCGAACTGGGGGAGGGGTACCCCGAGCGGTTCTACTACCGCGACAACCAGGGCTACTACCTGCCCGAGTCCCGGGCCGACGACGTCGAGGCGCTGCTGCCGGGGATCGGCGAGCGCGCCGACACCGTCTGCCCGGACGCCGTCGCCGACGAGCGCCTGCGGTACTACCTCGTCTGCAACAACGCCTTCGGGGTGATCAACGCCCTCGGAGTCGGCGGGGTCGCCGACGAGCGCGACCTGCTGGCCGACCTCCGGGCGGAACTGGCGGCGATCCAGCGGCGGTACGGCCGGCCGACCTCCTCGCTCGTCCCGGACCTGCTCGAGGAGCCCTCGATCCCCTGCAAGGCGAACCTGCTGACCCGCTTCGAGGGGCTTGACGAACTCGTCGGATCGCTGGAGAACCAGTCCGTCTACGCGCCGATCGACAACCCGCTCGTGACCGAACTCGACGCCGAACCCACGCCCGACTCGGATTCCCACCCAGACCCATGACAGACGCACGCGCCGTCGCCGCGGGCGGCTACGAGTACGCCCGCCACGACCCGAGCATCGACCGCGAGATCGCGTTCCGGCCGGTCGATCCCGGCCGGGACCTCCGCCGGCTGCACGCCTGGCTCAACAGCGAGCACGTGCTACCCTACTGGCGGCTCGACGACCCCCTGCCGGTCTTCCGGCGGGAACTCGCCGAGAAACTCGACGACGACCACCTCACGCCCTACGTCGGGGCGCTCGACGGCGTCCCGATGAGCTACTGGGAGCGCTACTGGGCGGCCGACGACGCCGTCGGCGAGCGCTACGACGCCGCGCCCGCCGACCAGGGGATCCACCTGCTGATCGGCCCGCCCGAGTATCTCGGCCGGGGGTACGCGGTCCCCCTCCTGCGGGCGATGACCGCCTTCCAGTTTCGCCACCCCGAGACCGGCCGCGTCGTCGCCGAACCGGACATCCGCAACGACCGGGTGATCGGCGTCTTCGAGCGCTGCGGTTTCGAGGCCCGCGGCGAGATCGAGATGGACGAGAAGGAGGCCCTGCTGATGGTCTGCGAGCGCGAGCGCTTCGAGGAGCGGGTGCTCGCCCCCGAGCGAACCGTCGACGGGGACGACGCCGACGGGGGCGGGACCCGATGAGCGAGCGCGGCTCCATCGACGGAGACGCCGACGACCCGGAGGCCGTCGCGCCGACCGGCGGCGTCCACGACCTCCTGGGGGTCGGGCTCGGTCCGTTCAACCTCGGGCTGGCGGCGCTGATCGACGGCAGCGACGCCGTCGAACTGGACGCCGTCTTCCTCGAACAGGACCGGCGGTTCGCCTGGCACGAGGGGATGCTCGTCGAGGGGACGACCCTGGAGGTGCCCTTCCTCGCCGACCTGGTGACGCTGGCCGACCCCACCAGCCCCCACAGCTACCTCAGCTACCTGCGGGAGCGCGACCGCCTCTACGAGTTCTACTTCTACGAGACGTTCCAGATCCCCCGCCGGGAGTACGACGACTACTGCCGGTGGGTCGCCGAGCGGATCGGCGCGGCGCGGTTCGGCCGCCGGGTCGTCGACGTCCGCCCGACGGACGACCGCCCGGCGGCGAACTTCCGGGTCGAGGCCGTCGACCCGGAGAGCGGCGAGCGCTACGCCTACCTCGCCCGGGACCTCGTCGTCGGCGTCGGGTCGCGGCCGTACGTCCCCGAGGGGTTCCGCGGGTACCCCGACGCCGAGGTGTTCCACACCGCCCGCTACCTCGACGCCCGCGGGTCGGCGCTGGGGAGCGACCCCGACGGGATCACCGTCGTCGGGTCGGGCCAGAGCGCCGCCGAGGTGTTCCTCGACCTCCTCGAACGGCAGGAGGGCGGGGGCTACCGGCTGGACTGGCTCACCCGCTCTGACGGCTTCTTCCCCATGGAGTACTCGAAACTCGGCCTCCAGCACTTCACGCCCGACTACACCCGGTACTTCTACGACCTCCCGCAGGCGGTCCGGGACGAACTGCTCCCCGAGCAGGACCTCCTGTACAAGGGGATCGACCCGGACACGAGCGACCGGATCTACGAGCGCCTCTACGAGCGCTCGATCGGCGACCGCGACCCCGACGTGGGGATGCTCGCGACGACCGAGGTCCGGGACATCGAGCGGACCGCCGGGGGCCGCTACCGCCTGGACTGCGAGCAGCACCAGGAGGGGACGCGGTTCGTCCACGGGAGCGACGTCGTCGTCCTCGGGACGGGCTACCACCGCCCGACGCCCGCGTTCCTCTCGACGCTCGAACCGCACGTCGAGCGCGACGAGCGCGGCCGCCTCGCCGTCGGCGAGCGCTACGCCCTCGAGACCGACCTGTCGGGGGAGGTGTTCGTCCAGAACGCCGAGATGCACACTCACGGCGTCGGCACGCCGGACCTCGGCCTCGGCACGTACCGCAACAGCGCCATCCTCGACCGCCTGCTGGAGTCGTCGCCGTACCCCGTCGACGAGGACACCGTCTACCAGGACTTCGCCGCCGCGGCGTTCGTCGAGGACGCCCCGGACAGCGCGCTCCGGGACCGGGCGGACCCGCCGGGCGCCGGCGACTGAGGCCGCACCGATCGCATCGCACCGCGACCACACCGACCAGCGAACCCACTCCCGGCCCGCGCCGGGGACTCACGCCACGAATGTACCACGACGACACGCTCGAGACCGCACTGTCAGCCGACCACTACGACGCCGCCGGCCGCGCCCTCGTCGAGAAGGCCGTCGCGGAGTTCTGCTACGAGGACCTGCTGGCCCCCGAGCGGATCGAGGGCGGGGCGGCCCTCGACGGGACCGCGACCGCCGCCGACGGGGGGGCCGCGAACGCCCCCGACGACGTCGACCCCGCGCTCGCCGCCGCCCGCGGCGAGACCGCCCGCTACGAACTCGACCTCGGCGACGTCCGCTACCGGTACGTCGCGACCGACCGACTGGCCGACAGCGTCGCCGTCCACGAGGGATCGGTGCGCCGCTCGGCCGACCCCGGCGGGGGCTGGGAGCCCGCGACCGATCCCGTCGACTTCCTGCTGGACGCCCGCGAGACCCTCGGGACCGACGAGATGACTGCCGGTCACCTGGTCCGGGAGTTCCGCAGCACGCTGCTGGCCGACGCGCACGTGCGCGCCCGAGAGGCCGGCGACATTCCCGGCGACGACCCCGCCGTGCCGGACATGCCTTACGAGGCGATCGAGGGGGAGATGACCGGCCACCCCTGGATCACCTACAACAAGGGACGGCTGGGTTGGAGCTACCCCGACTACCGGGCGTACGCGCCCGAACTCAAGGAGCGAGTGACGCTGTCGTGGCTGGCCGTCCGCCGGGAGGCCGCCACGGTGGCGACCGTCGACGGCCTCTCCCCCGAGCGACTGTTCCGCGAGGAACTGGGCGAGCGCTACGACGCCTTCCGGGACGACCTGGCCGAACGGGGGTACGACCCCGACGCCTACGTCCTCCTGCCGGTCCACGACTGGCAGTGGGAGAACTCGATCGTCGACCTCTACGGCCGCCAGATCGCCGACGGCACGCTCGTCCCGCTGGGCGACGGCGACGACGAGTACCTCCCCGGGCAGTCGGTGCGGACGTTCTTCAACGCGACCGACCCGGAGAAGCGCAACGTGAAGCTCCCGATGCGGATCCTCAACACGCTCGTCTGGCGGGGGCTGCCCGGCGAGCGCACCGCGGTCGCGCCGCTCGTGACCGAGTACGTGAAGCGGGTCCGCGACGAGGACCCCTTCCTCGCCGAGGAGTGCGACCTCCTGCTCCCCGGCGAGGTCGCGGGCGTCGACGTCGAGCACCCCGACTTCGGCCGCCTGGAGGGCAACGCCTACCAGTACGACGAACTGCTGGGAGCGGTCTGGCGCGAGAGCGTCTCCGCGCTGACCGACGGCGACGAGCGAGCGATCACTCTCTCGGCGCTGCTGCACGTCGAGGGGACCGGTGACGACGCCCGCCCAGTCGTCTCCGACCTCGTCGAGCGGTCGCCGCTCTCGCTGTCGGCGTGGCTCGACGAGCTGTTCGAGGTGATGCTCCCGCCGCTGGTGCACTACCTCTACCGCTACGGGACGGTCTTCTCGCCCCACGGCGAGAACACGATCCTCGTCTTCGACGAGGAGTTCGTCCCGAAGCGGCTGGGCGTGAAGGACTTCGTCGACGACGTCAACGTCAGCGACCGCCCGCTGCCCGAACTCCGGCGGCTGGACGACGACCTCCGGGCGGTGCTGCGCTCGGAACCCCCCGAGGGGCTCTGTCAGTTCGTCTTCTGCGGGCTGTTCGTCGGCGTCTACCGCTACCTCTCGGAGCTGCTGACCCGCCACCACGGCTACGACGAGCGGGCGTTCTGGGCGGGCGTCCGGCGCGCCCTCGAGGAGTACCAGGCGCGGTTCTCGGAACTGGAAGAGCGGTTCGAGCTGTTCGACCTCACCCGGCCGACGTTCACGAAACTGACGCTCAACCGCGACCGGATCGTCGACGAGGGGTACGGCGACAGGTCCGGTCGCCCCCACGCCTCAGAGCACGGCGCCGTCCGCAACCCGCTCTACGAGGTGCGCGACCGGGTCTGAGACTCGGTCGGCGCCCGGCGATCGACGACGGGCGGTCGGCCGTCAGCCCTCGACGCCTCGGATCTCGAACTCGACGTAGCCGCCGTAGGCCAGTTCGAGCGACCCCATCCACCAGTTCCACTTCGCCGGGAGGGCCTCGTGTTCGGCGGGCGCGTCGGCGAGGTTCGCGACCACGGTGTCGGGCGTGAGGTCGTGACCGGCGTCCTCGGCGTACTGCCCGGAGTCCGAGAGGTCGCGGGCGTGGCGGCTGACCACGCGCAGTTCGGTCGGCGTCGCGTCGAAGGCCTCGGCCAGCGCGTCCTCGAACGCCTCGCGGTCCATACCGAAGGCCACGTGCTCCACGGGTTTAGCTTCGCCGCGCCGCCCGCGCCGCTCGTCGGCGCTCACGGGTCCACCCCGTCGGGGAACATGCTCGCCCCCTCGTGGGCCAGCGCGATCATCGAGGCGACGGTCGCCTGCATCTCCGCCAGTTGCGTCGAGATCCGCTCGGCGTCGGGGTGCTCCCGGTTGGCTGAGAGCACGACGTCGGTCGCCTGTCTGTGGAGGTCGCCGTTCAGGTGGGGGTAGGGGGACGGCGACGCCCGGGCGAGCGCCTCGCACGCCCGGTCGGCGACGTCCTCCCACTCCTCGCGGCCGGCGTGCTCGCTCGCGCGGTCGACGGCGTAGGCGGCGCCGTCGTACTCCGGGCGGTCGGGTCCTCCGCTCTCGTCCCCGTTCTCGTTCTCCGTCGGTGCCATACGTTCACACTCCGCTGCCCGGCGACAGGGGTTGGGGCTACGGCTGTAGCCGCCGTC
>PXRR01000065.1:21175-49705 GCA_003021975.1 Halobacteriales archaeon QS_5_70_17
CGACGCCGGTCGCGGCCAGCGGGCGGCGGCCAGCGGACGTTTCAGTACCCTTTTGAGCGACGGTCGTTTCAACTGCGGTATGGCCGAGTTCCAGGTCGTCGTCGCCGATCCCGAGGACGGGACGACCTACCAGCTAGACGCGGATGAGCAGGACGCCAACCGGTTCGTCGGTCGGGAGATCGGCGAGGAGGTCGACGGGGGCGCCGTCGGCCTCGACGGGTACGCGCTCGAGATCACCGGCGGGTCGGACAACGCCGGCCGGCCGATGCGCGCGGACATCCAGGGCACCGGTCTCAAGGCAGTGTTGCTGACCGGCGGCGTCGGCTTCGATCCGACCGTCGAGGGCGAGCGCAAGCGCGTCACCGTCCGGGGCCGCGAGATCAGCGAGGAGACCCGCCAGATCAACGCCAAGGTCGTCGAGCGCGGCGACGAGTCGATTCCCGACCTCCTGGGCCTCGAGGGCGACGAGGGCGACGCCGAGTAGCGCAGTGACGGACCGCATCCAGCACGACCACTCCTCGATCGACTCCCACCGCGCCACCGTCGAGCGCGCCGGCCGGACCGACCGCCCGAAGGTCGTCCTCCCGGAGGGGGTCGCGGCCCCCGACGACCCCGTCCGGATCGTCCTCGACGGACGCGCCTACCGCGCAGTGATCGAGACGGACTTCGGCGACGTCCCCGAGATCCGGGGCGTCTACGACAACGCCCGGATGGCCCGCGAGCGCGAGGGTCCCAACCGCCTCGCCGAGTGGGTGGAGTCCTCGGACCTCTCCTTCGGCCGGTCGGTCCACCTCGACGTCATCGAGTCCGGCGCCCACTACGGGTTCCGGACGCCCGGCGAGACCGCCGTCTACGAACCGACCGCCGGTCCCGACGGCTCGCTGGCCGACATCGCGAGCGACCTGGAGTGACCGCGGCGGGGGCCACTAGTCGGCCCCCGACGGATCGGACCGTCCGCCCGACCGTCAGGAGGTCGGCCGCCGGTGTCCGCGCGTCGGCGCCCATCGCACCGCATTTCCGGCGGGCCGCCGTAGCGACCGCATGGACACGCTCCGACGCGAGTTCCTTGCGGGCGAGCGCCCCGACCACGTCCTCGTCTACGTCGCCGAACGGGCCGTCGACGACGCCGACGCGCTGGCGGCCCACGGCGAACACGTCGGCGACGGCGTCGCACTCGTGCTGGAGGCCGAGCGAGGCCGGGCGGTCTTCGAGCGGGCGACCGGCATCGGCGCGATGGACTTCGCCGGCGCCGCCATGGACCTGGAGGGCGACGTCCACTCCGACTGCACCGGCGGGGAGTGCCCCCGCGCCCACTCCGACGAACCCGAGGAGGACCACGGCGTCCGCCTGCTGTTCGCGTTCGCGGAGGAGCAAAACCGGGAGGTCGACGGTCTCTACGCCGAGGGCGACGTGATCCACGCCTACGCCGCCTGCGACTGCGGGGCGACCTACTCGGACCGGTGGCTGGCCGGCGAGCGGTAGGGGTCCCGGTCGGTCGCGCGCTCCCGGATCCGAGATCCGGGTCCGAGGTCTGGCGCCCGACGGATCCGATCGGGACCCCGCGGACCCCGCGGCGATTCGGGGAGTCGTCCGGATCGGTCAGTCGGCGGCGTCGGGCGCCTCGTCGCCCGCCGGCTCCTCCGGCGGGAGGTCCCGGAACGCGTCGAGAATGACCTGCTTGGCGGTCGCGCCCCGGGTCGTCCAGTGGTGGGCGTAGTCGAGCACGTCGTGGTAGATGTCGGGCTTGCAGCCGGCGGCCTCGGGGTGGCCGCCGCCGTTGACCCGCGCGGCGACCTCGTGGCAGCGCTTGAAGCCCTCGGTGCCCCTGATCGACGCACTGCCGGCCGGCTTGACGATCACGGCGGCGTCGGCGCCCCGCTCGCGGAGGGTCTCGGCGACCTCGTTTTGCGAACACCGGCCGTAGGTGACCGCGACGGTCGTCCCGTCGACCTCCCTGAGTCCCGCCCGCTCGACGGCGCGGTCGATCAGCGCCTGCTTCTCGATGCGGCGCTGGCGGAGGAACGCCGCCGCCGACTCGGGGAGGTCGGCGCCGTTGGCCCGCACCGTCGCGACGTAGGTCTCCGAGCCGACCCAGTAGGCGTAGTCCGCCAGGTCGTCGCTGCGGGGGTCCTCGCGAAGCCAGAGGTCGTGGTCGCGGGTCACCGCTGCCAGGTCGGCGTAGCGGTCTGCGAACGACCCCTCCAGGCTCCGCAGCGCGACGTCCGTCGAGCACTCCTCGTCGGACTCGCCGACGACGAGGTCGACGCCCGCTTCCCGGACCGCCCGGGCGAGGGCGTCGTCCCACTGGTGGTGATCGAACCAGCGGACGTCGCCGGCGTGGGCGACCAGGTCGGCCAGCGGTTCGACGTCGTCTGGTCCGTCGGGGCAGAGATCGCAGACGTCGACGTCGACCCCCGCCGGGGCGTGCTCGCGCACCTGCTCGATGGACTTCGCCAGGCGGTGAGGCGAAGTGGGCACCAGCGCGACGGGCCCCTCGTAGACCACCGTCGCTTCGGGGTCGATGGGCGCCGTCGGATCGCGGACCGCGGTCTCCTCGCCGTCCGCCTCCGGGGGTTCGACGGCGACGTTCAGGTCGTCGCCGCGGTGCTCGCGGATCAGCGCCGCACAGCCGAGTCCGTCGGCGTCCCCGTCGGCGATCACGACCGCGTCGGCCCGCTCGAGCGCGGTGATCCGGCGCTCGCTGAGGCCCTCCTCGTCCGGCGTGAAAAAGCCCGCACCGGGGAGCACCGACTTCCGGGCGAGCGGGAGGTCCTCGAAGAGTTCGTCGTCCATGGGGCGACCTCACGCTCCGGCGGGTTAAGGGCGCGGGTACGGCCCGGGACGGCCCGGGACGGCCCGGAGGCCCGACGACCGGGGTCGGCGCGACGGTCGCGGAGCGGCGGCCGGTCGGGTCGCGGTCAGGCGGCCTCGACACCGGCCGCGCCGGCCTCGCCCTCCAGTTGCCGGACGGTCAACACCGGCAGCGGGCAGTCCTGTACGACGGCCTCCGCGACGCTACCGAGGTGATAGGAGTAGGGGGCGTCCCGGCCGCGGGTGCCCGTCGCCACGAGGTCGGCGTCGACCCCCTCGGCGTACTCTACGATCGTCGACGCGGGCTCGCCCCGCCGGGCGGCGGTCGTCACCGGCCGGTCGACCTCCTCGGCGAACCTCGCGAGCGTCGTCCGGACCGCCCGCTCGTGGTCCGGGTCGCCGTCCTCCAGCACCGAGAGGACGTGGACGCCCGCGTCGAACCGCTCGGCGAGGTCGAGCGCCACCGCGACGGCCCGCTCGGCGCTCGTGCTCGTGTCGGTCGCGATGACCACCGTCTCGAACATGTCTCCCTCTGGGCGGCCGACCGCCTAATAGTCGGTGGCTCCCGGGCCGCGGGACGCGCGACCACGGGGTTTTTGCTCTCCCTCGCGCTGATTCCGGTATGGACATCGAGACGGTGCTGGTGCCGGTCGACGGGAGCCCCCAGTCAGCCCAGGCCGTCCGCGTCGCCGCCGCCGTCGCCGAGCGCTACGGCGCGACAGTCCACGCGCTGTACGTCCTCGAGCGCGACCGCGCGGAGGACGCCGAGCAGATGATGGTCGCGGCGTCCTCGATCGTCGGCGACGTCCCGCTGTGCCACTCCTCGGCGTACGGCTTCACGACCGCGACCCTCTCGCAACACCCCGGGAGCACCGTCCTCGACGCCAGCGAGGACGCCAGCGCCGACTTCATCGTCGTCCCCCGGGAGCGGCCCTCGGACCTCCTGGGGAAGGCCGCGGGCTACGTCCTCCAGTACGCCCAGCAGCCAGTGCTGTCGGTCTGACCCGGCGTCGCCCCCGACTGCGGATCGGGGGACTCGGTGACTACCTCGATCTTGAGTCCGACTCCGATTCCGACTCTGACTCCGCCGCTTCGGTCTCGGCCTCGGCCTCGGTCTCCGCCTCCGCTTTCGAGTCCGGGTCGGCGCTCGTGTCGGCCGCGGACTCCTCTTGGGCGTCCGGGTCCAGCCGCAGGCACATCTCCAGTTCGAAGTTCTCGGTGTCGCTGGCCTCGAAGCCGACCTTCCGGTAGAGCGCGATCGCGGGGTTGTTCCACCGCTCGACGGTGAGCCAGACGTGCTCGGCGCCGTGGCGCTGACCCGCGCCGAGCAGGCCCTCGATGAGCCGCGTCCCGATACCGGCGTTCTGGTAGTCGCCGAGCACGAAGATGGCGAGTTCGTAGCCGCCCTGGCCGTCCGGGACGAGCGTGGCGTGGCCGACGACCCCGTCGTCGGGCAGGCAGGCGACGACGTTGATCGCCTCGTCGGCGAGGATGTGGCCGAGCCACTCCCGGATTGACGACTCGCCGGTCGGGGGGATCCCCTGGGCGCGGTCCTCGGGATCGAAGGCGACGTACATCTCCACCAGCGCCTCGCGGTCGTCGGCGAGGCTCCGGCCGTCGCTCCCGTCGACCTCGCGGACGACGATCGGGCGGCCCTCGCGGTCCTCGAAGCGCCGCGGCGGCGGTTCGAACGGCCCCGCGGGGTCGTCCGGGTAGATGTGGTCCCCGGTCATCGGACGAGGGTGACGGTGACGTCGGCGTTCAGGAGGACGAACTCCCCGATCCGCCCGATGTTGATCTTCCCGAGGGGGCTCGTCTCGCCGCCCCCGAGGACGATACGGTCGAACCCCTCGCGCTCGCTGATCTCGACGAGACGGCTGCCGGGATCGCCCTCGAGGACCCGCACCTCGGCGTCGATTCCGGCGTTCGCCAGCCGGTCCTCGACCCGCCCTCTGATCTCCTCGACCGACCGCGGCGAGTCGGGGTTCTCGACGATCGCGATCGTCACGTCGTCGCCGGCCGCTTCGGCCCGGTCGAGCGCCGTCTCGAGGGCCAGCAGGGAATCGTCGCTGCCGCCGGTGCCCACCAGGGTTCGCATGGGCGCTCGAACGGCCGCGGGGGGGAAAAGCGTCCCGGGCGACGGGCGACACCCTTTTTCGCCCCTGGCGGCGAGACGAGGTATGCCCGACGAGACGCCGGACGCCGACCCCGCCGACCGCCCGGCCGGGGCCGGCGACGAGGAGTCACGCGCCGGAGACGATCCCACCGGCGGGGCGACACCCACGACCGCCGACGAGCGCGCCCGATCGGAGCGCCGAGCCGACGGTAGCCCCGACCCCGACCCCGACGCCGATCCCGACGCCGATGCGAGCGCCGACTCCGGCGCGGATCCCGCTGACGCCGCCGACGTCCCCGAGGACGTCCGCAAGTACGCCCGGTTCAAGAAGATGGACGGCGCCCGCTACGAGCGGGCCAACGACTTCCTGCGGGAGCGCACCTACATCACGGCCCGAGAGTGGGCCATCGCGCGGCTCTGTTCGGACTTCCGGACCGAGACGGGCGTCGAGATGACCAAGATCGGCGAGAACCTCCCCGAACTCGTCCCGTTCATGGAGGACACCTACACGCCACAGGCGGTCAACCAGGCGCGGGCCGCCTTCGAGGAGAAGGTGCGCAAGGCCGGCGCCACGTTCCTCTACGGGGCGATGTGTGATTTCTTCACCGCCGAACAACTCGACGACGTGATGTACGAGTCCACCGAGGTCGCGAAGTTCCTGCTGGAGGTGGAAGGCGTCGACCTGAGCGTCGAGGAGGAACTGGAGGCCGAGGAGCGCATCTCCAGCGTGATGCGCGAGGTGCGGGAGGCGAGCGCCGAACTCCGAGAGGAGGAGGGATCTGGAGTCGAGTCCGAATCGGAGTCAGAGTCCGAGTCCAGCGACGCAGATGCAGACGCCGACGCCGACTCCGGCGCCTGATTCGGCGGTCGTTCGCCCCCGCCCCGTGCGGGGTGCGTCGCTCCCCCTGCTCGCGGCGGATCAGTGTCCCCGCAACTCACTCCCCGGTGTGGGGGTCGGACCCGGGACCGGCACCGGCGCCGTCCCCGCCCGGGCGGAACAGCGACCCGTCCTCGACGGTGACGACGACCGGCGTCTCCTCGGAGAGCGCGCGGACGCGCATCGCCACGCCGCCGTCCGCCAGGTCTCCCGCCCGGTCGGCCTCGTAGTAGACCGGACAGCAGACGCCGACCCCCGCGCCCGGGGCCGTGACGACCGCGAGCGCGTAGACCATCCCGCCGCGCTCGGCGCGGAACACCTGCGCTTCGTCCATCCCGTCGGTCGCCGTCTCCCGGAGGCGGTCGAACTCGTCGTTGGGCACCAGGACGTCGAGTCGGCCGTCGACGGCTGTCACGTCGCCGGGGTGGAGTTCGACGACCTCGTAGCCGGATTCGCGCAGCGCCGCCGCCGTCGCTCCCATGTCCTCGACGACCTCCTCCCAGGCGTCGACGACGCGGTCGAAGGGGTTCGAGCGATCGCCGGGCGTCGGTTCCTCCGTGGGGACGTCCCCGCTCTCGTCGTTCATGGTGGAGGGGGCGGTCCGGCGGGTTAAGTGGCTTCCGCGGGCGCGGCGCCCCAAACGATTTATCGCGGAGCGTTAAACGCCGCCTGTGACAGACGACCTGCTGACGCTCTCGGGCCTCCGAACGCAGTTCGACACGGAACGCGGCACCGTCAGGGCGATCGACGGCGTCGACCTCACCGTCCGCGAGGGGGAGACCGTCGGCCTCGTCGGCGAGTCGGGCTCCGGGAAGTCCGTGACGGCGCTGTCGGCGATGGACCTGGTCGACTCCCCCGGCCGGATCGCCGGCGGCCGGGTCACCTTCCGGGCGACCGCGGCCGTCCGGGGGCTCGCCCAGTCGTTCCCCGAGGCGGTCGCTGCCGCCGGTGCTGCCGCCGGCACCGGACCCGAAACCGAGACCGGGACCGGCGACGACGGGCGCTACGTCCGCGTCGAGCGCGGGACCGTCCACGCCGATCGGGCGCCGGAGGGCGTCGATCCCGGCGTCGGCGGCCCCGAAGACGTCGCCCGCCTCGTTCGCGCCCACCCCGAGGCGGTCACGACGCCCGACCACGAGGGGTGGATCGAGATCGACGAGGGGTACGTCGACCTGACGGCAGCCCCCGAGCGCGCCATGCGGGCGATCCGGGGCGGGGACATGGGGATGATCTTCCAGGACCCCATGACGTCGCTGAACCCGGCGCTCACCGTCGGCGAGCAGATCGCCGAGTCGCTGCGCCTCCACCGCTACGGCGACCCCCGGCGGGACTCCTGGGTCAACGGCGTCCGGGAGGCGTTCTCCCGCGGGGGAATGCGCGAGGGCGTCCAAGAGGACGTGATCGACCTGCTGGCGGAGGTCGGGATCCCGGAGCCGAGTTCCCGCGTCGACGACTACCCCCACGAGTTCTCCGGCGGGATGCGCCAGCGGGTGCTGGTGGCGATCGCGCTGGCCTGCCGCCCGCAGTTGCTGATCGCCGACGAGCCGACGACGGCGCTGGACGTCACCATCCAGGCTCAGATCCTCGAGTTGCTCAACGACCTCCAGGATGAGCGCGGGATGTCGGTGCTGATGATCACCCACGACCTCGGCGTCGTCGCCGAGACCTGCGACCGGGTGGCGGTGATGTACGCCGGCGAGATCGTCGAGGAGGGCCCCGTCGAGGAGATCTTCCACAACCCCTCCCACCCCTACACCTACACGCTGCTGGAGTCGATCCCCCGCGGGGACGCCGACCGGCTCACCCCCATCGAGGGGAACGTCCCCGACCTGATCGACATGCCCGAGGGCTGTCACTTCGCGCCGCGGTGCCCGTGGGCCCGACCGGAGTGCACGGAGGGCGAGATCCCCTTCCTCCAGCACGGGCCGGAGTCCGTCGACCACCGCGCGAAGTGCGTCCTCCCCGACTTCGACGCCGACGAGTACGGGACCGACGAGGGCATCCGGGCGACCGGCGCGCCGTCGACCGACGGCGACCCGCTGGTGTCGGTCCGGGACCTCCGGAAGCACTTCTCGCGGTCGGAGGGAGTCATCGACGACCTGCTCAACGACCCGGGGACGGTGAAGGCCGTCGACGGCACCGACCTCGACGTCTACGAGGGGGAGACGCTGGGGCTGGTCGGCGAGTCGGGCTGTGGCAAGTCCACGACCGGGCGGACGATCCTCCGCCTGCTCGAACCGACCGACGGGCGGGTCGTCTTCGCCGGCGACGACCTCGCGGGCCTCTCGCGGGGCGACCTCCGGCGCAAGCGCCGGGAGATGCAGATGATCTTCCAGGACCCGCTGTCCTCGCTCGATCCCCGGATGACCGTCGGGGGGATCCTCGCGGAACCGCTGAAGATCCACGACCTCCCCGAGTCCGATCCGTCGGTCGACCCGGTCGCGGACGTCGACGCCCGCGTCGACGCGCCCGTCTCGGTCTCCATCGACGACGACGCGGACGCGGTCGTCGGGAGCGACGGCCGCGTCACCGTGTCGGTCCGCCGGGTCGACGGCGAGGCGACCGCGTCCGTACCGGAGGGACTGACGACCGACGTCACCGAGCGCGACGGCGAGGTGACCGTCCGCGTCTCGGTGGGGTCCGGGCGGGCCGTCCGCCGCGCCCGGATCCTGGAACTGATCGATCGGGTGGGGCTCTCGGCCGACCAGATCGACCGCTACCCCCACGAACTCTCCGGCGGGCAGCGCCAGCGGGTCGGCATCGCCCGCGCGCTGGCGGTCGACCCCGAGTTCATCGTCTGCGACGAGCCGGGAAGCGCGCTGGACGTGTCCGTGCAGGCCCAGATCCTCAATCTGCTCGAGGACCTCCAGGAGGAGTTCGGGCTGACCTACCTCTTCATCGCTCACGACCTCTCGGTGGTGCGGCACATCTCCGATCGCGTCGCCGTCATGGAACCGGATCCGTCGGCCGGCGGCGACCGCGTGGTCCTGGAGGGAGACGTCCCAAGCCCCGTCGATCCCCCCTCGGGCTGCCGGTTCCACACCCGGTGCCCGGAGGTCATCCCGCCGGCCGATCTCGACGTCGACCAGCGGACCTACCGGGAGGTGACCGTCCTGCGCCAGCGCGTCGAGGACCGCTCGCTCGACCCGGAGACGATGGTCGAGGCGACCGACGACCGGCAGACGCCCGCGGCGACGGCCGCCGACGGCGGCGTCAGCTCCACGACCCCCGAGGAACTGCTCGCGGCCTTCTTCGAGCACCCGCCGACGGGTGCCGACCGGGAGACCGTCGAGCGGGCCCTCGAGCAGGTGCTCGACGACGACTGGTCGGGGGCGGCGGCGACGCTCCGCGAGCGCTTCGAGAGCGTCTGCGAGCGCGAGCGGCCGGCGCTCCCCCGCGAGCGCGACCACCCGGCGGCCTGTCACCTCCACGACCCGCCGACCCGCTGAGGGCGGGCGACTCCCGAACGGCGGTCGGGGAACGACCGCCGCCGTCTGACGGACAAACCGGGATTTCAGTCTCCGGTAGGCTTTATCGGATGAAAGCCTCGTCTGGGGGTATGTCTCCAGACGACACTTCACGGCGGACGTTCCTGAAGGCGGCCGGCGGCGCGGCCGCCGCCGTCGGACTGGCCGGTTGTGCCGGCGGCGACGGCGGTGGTGGCGGTGACGGCGGCGAGGGTAACGGCAGCGGCGACGGCGGCGAGGGTAACGGCAGCGGCGACGGCGGCGACGGCGGCGGCGGTGGCGGCACGCTCGTCTACGCCCGCGGCGACCACCCCGAGAACTACGACCCCCAGCAGACGACCAGCGGCGAGGTGGCGAAGGTCACGAACCAGATCTTCGACACGCTCATCCAGTTCGCGGCCGGGAGCGGCGGCGAACTGGAGGCCGGACTGGCGACCGACTTCACGCTAGAGGAGACGACGGCCACTCTCACGCTCCGTGAGGGCGTCCAGTTCCACAACGGCGAGGAGTTCACGGCCGAGGACTTCAGGGCCACTTTCCGTCGGTTCACCGACGAGGAGTACGACTACTACCTCGGCGAGAACCGCTCCGGCTACGGACCGTTCACGCTGGGCAACTGGATCGAGAGCGTGAACGCCGACGACGATTACCAGTTGGAGATCCAGCTCACCCAGCGGTACGCCCCGTTCCTGCGCAACCTCGCGATGTTCGCGGCCGCGGTGCTCTCGAAGGCCCAGATCGAGGAGATGGGCTCCAGCCCCGACGACCAGGTCGGGCTGGGGACCGAACCGATCGGCACCGGACCGTTCCAGTTCGACCAGCTGGACAACCCGAACGACCGGATCCGGCTGACGGCCAACGGCGACTTCTGGGGAGACGGACCCAACGTCGACGCGGTCATCTTCAAGACGATCAAGGAGAACAGCACCCGCGTCCAGGACGTCATCAACGGCGACTCCCACATCACCGACAACCTCGACGCCGACGGCTTCCAGCAGGCCCAGGACAGCGACGGCGCGACCCTGCTCCGGAAGAACGGCATCAACCACGGGTACATGGCGATGAACATGGCCCGCCGCGAGGAGTTCCGCGACCGGAACGTCCGGCTGGCGATCTCTCACGCCATCAACACCCAGGCCATCGTCGAACAGATCTACCAGGGGTTCGCCGCGCAGGCCTCCCAGCCGCTGCCCCCGGACGTGCTCGGGCACAACGACGACATCGACCCCTACCCCCACGACAAGGAGAAGGCCCAGTCGCTGCTGGAGGAAGCCGGCTACGGCGACGGCTTCGAGTTCGAACTCGCCACGTTCTCGAACCCGCGGGGCTACAACCCCAGTCCCGTCCAGACGGCCAATCAGGTCAAATCCGACCTCGAGGCGGTCGGGCTGACGGTGAACATCAACCAGTTCTCGGACTTCGGGCCGTACCTCGATTACACGGACGCCGGGAAACACGACGCCTGTTTCCTGGGGTGGTACACCGACAACGCCGACCCGGACAACTTCATGTACGTCCTCCTCGACCCGAAGGTGGAGATGGACCAGGTGCCCGACGGTCAGGACTGGGTGAGCTTCGACACCGAGGGGTACAGCACGCTCAACGTCTCGGGGTGGGCCAACACCGACTACATGCAGACCGTCCGGGAGGCCCAGCGGACCTACGACAGCGAGGAGCGCCGCTCGATGTACGAGGAGGCCAGCCAGCTGGCCCACGACGAGGCGCCGTGGGTTTTCATCGACTACGCCGAGACCCTGCGGGCGATCAACCAAGCGGTGGTCGAGGACTCCTACACGGTGAGTTCGGTCGGCGGCCCCTACCTCAACACCGTCGAACTCCAGTGATCGGAAGGGTTTAATCCCGCGCCCTCACCTCTCCGCCGAATGGTCTCGACCCGGTTTCTGCTCAAGCGAGCCCTGCTGCTCGTTCCCGTGCTCTTCGGGGTAGCGACGCTCGTGTTCGCCATCCTCCATCTGGCGCCAGGGGACCCCGCACGGGTCATCGTCGGCCAGCGCGCCTCGCAGGCGCAGGTCGAGGAGGTCCGCCGCCAGCTCGGCCTCGACCAGCCGCTGTGGCGCCAGTACCTCCAGTTCCTCTGGGACGCCGCGCGCTTCGACTTCGGGCAGTCCTACAGCATCAAGAAGGGCGGCACCGTCCGGAGCGTGCTGATCGACCGCCTACCGGTAACGATCGAACTGGCCCTCTACGGGCAGGTGGCAGGGATCTTCATCGGAATCCCGCTGGGTATCGTCTCGGCGGTCAGACAGGACTCCCTGACCGATCACCTCACTCGGATCGGCGCGCTGACGGGCATCTCAGTCCCCATTTTCTGGTCGGGACCGCTGCTCATCCTGCTGTTCGCGACCTACCTCGACGTCTTCCCGACCAGCGGGCGCATCGACTCGACGCTGTTCCTCCCGGACCACTGGACGCTGTTCGGCACCGAACTCCCCCTGACGGGGATGGTGACCGTCGACACGCTCCTGCTGGGGAACGTCGAGGCGTTCCTCTCGGCGGTCCACCACCTCTTCCTGCCGGCGCTGGTGATCGGCATCTACTCGACGGCGCTCATCTCCCGGATGATGCGCTCCTCGATGCTGGAGGTCGTCCGGCAGGACTACATCCGGACCGCGCGGGCGAAAGGCCAGGGCGCGAAGATCACGTTGATGAAACACGGCTTCCGCAACGCCCTGATCCCCGTCGTGACGGTCATCGGCATCCAGTTCGGGACGCTGCTGGGCGGCGCGGTGCTGACCGAGACCGTCTTCGGTATCAACGGGATGGGACTGACCATCGTCACCGCCATCGGCGACTCCGACTACCCGGTCGTCCAGGGGACCGTATTGACCTTCGCGCTCCTGTTTACGCTGGTCAACCTCCTCGTCGACGTCACCTACAGTTACCTCGACCCACGGATCCAACAATGAGCACGGACACGCCCGACCGAACGGACGCCGCGGCCGCGGAGACCGACCGGCGGGGGCTGCTTGCGCGGCTGCGCGCGTCCCCGTTTCTCTCGGAACTCCTGTCGAACCGGCTGGCCGTCGTCGGCCTCTCGATCATCCTCGCGATCGTCCTGATCGCGGTCTACGCCCGGCTGTTTCTCGACCCCGGGGCGCTGGCGAGTTCTCGGCTCGGTACGGGGATCCCCGACCGCCACCCGCCGGGGTGGGCCAGTTCCGTGCCCGCCGACCGCTACCTCTTCGGGACCGACGCCGCGGCACGGGACATCTTCCGGCGGTGTCTCTACGGCGCCTGGCTCGCCATGCTGTACGGCACGATCACCGTCGGCACCTCCACAGTGCTGGGAGTCGGACTGGGCGTCGTCGCCGCCTACTACGGCGACGTGACCGACAACGTCGTCATGCGGACGATGGACGTCCTGCTGGCGTTCCCGCCGCTGCTGCTGGCGCTGGCGCTGGTGGCGGTGTTCCCCCGGGAACTCGGGCTCTGGCGGGCCGTCATCGCGCTGACGCTCGTCTACACTCCGCGGTTCGCCCGGGTCGTCCGGGGGGCGGCGCTGAAAGTCCTTGAAGACGAGTACGTCGACGCGACGGTCGCGCTGGGGGCCTCCGATCCGCGGGTGCTCGTCCGGCACGTCCTGCCGAACTGCCTGGCGCCGATCACCGTCCAGTCGACGCTGAACTTCGGGCTGGCGATCATCGACCTCGCCGCCCTGTCGTTCCTGGGGTTCGGCGCGCAGGCCGGCACCCCGTCCTGGGGGCTGATGCTCTCGAACGGCGTCAACAACGGCCTGCTGACCGGCAAGTGGTGGCTGTCGTTCTTCCCCGGACTCTTCCTCGCGGTGACGGTCCTCGGGTTCAACCTGCTGGGCGACGGCATGCGCGACGCGCTCGACCCGCGGATGCGCGAGGCGGTCGACTGAGACGTGCCCTCGGATCGCTCCCCAGGGGGTTCCGATCCCGGTCCCGAATCGGATTTGGATTCGAATTCGGGTTCGGGGCCGCGGTCGGAGGCCGGCCCCGCGCTCCCGGTGTCGGACGCCGCGGTTGCCGGCCTCCGGGCGGGGATCCGCGCGCGGGTCCGGTTGGTCGGGTCGGCCGCCGCCGTCGGGGCCGCCCTGGGCGTCGTCGCCGCGGGCGCGCTCGCGGCGTCGAGCGGGGACGTCGAAGCGGGAACCCGGACGGCCTTCGCGCTGGGCGCGCTCGTGTTGGGATTCGGCGTTCTCGGGTGGTCGGGATCGGCGATGGTCGGCGACAGCGTCGAAACCGCCCAGCGGTACATGGCGACCAGGACCGACTGGACCGAACGGGACTCCCGGCGCGCCATGGCCCGCCTCTCGGGGGCGGGCGCGGGCGCCATGCTCGCGGTCGTCGCGGTCCGAACGGTGCTGCTGGGATGAGCGGTCGACCGTCGGTAAAGCGGCGATCAGGGCTCGGCCCTAGCACCGGCGTCCCACGCAGGCGAACTACTTCGGATACCTGGACGTGCACCTACTCCGACGCCGCCCGGACGTCCCGGCCGTCGTCGTCGCCGAACCGCTCGCCGTCCCCGCGGGCGTCGTAGACCAGTTCCCCGCGGCGCATCGTCCACCGCGGGAAGACGCCCTCGCGCCCCTCGAAGGGCGTCCAGTCGCACTTCGTGTGGAGGTCTCCCGCGCGGATCGGCCGGGCGGCGTCGGGGTCCACGAGCACGAGGTCGGCGTCGTACCCCTCCGCGATCCGGCCCTTCCGGCCGAGGCCGAAGACCTCGGCGGGGGTGCTCGCGGTCACCTCCCGGACGCGCTCGTAGCTCAGACGGCCCTCGCGGGCGGTCGCGAGCAACAGCGGCAGCGCCGTCTCGACCCCCGGGACGCCGCTGGGGGCCTCCGAGAGCGGCGCCGTCTTCTCGGCGCGGGTGTGGGGAGCGTGGTCGGTGGCGACCAGGTCGATCCGGCCGTCGACCAGGCGCTCGAACAGCGCCTCGCGGCGATCCTCGCTCCGCAGCGGCGGGTTCATGCGCCCGAACGTCCCCAGTTCCGCGTAGTCCTCCCGCGAGAGAAGGAGGTGGTGAGGCGTCACCTCGCAGGTCATTCCCCGGTCGGCGGCCGCGTCGACGGCCTCCGGCGTGGACGTGTGGGCGACGTGGATCGGGTGGCCGACGGCCTCGGCGGTCTCGCAGGCGCGCTCGACAGCGGCGATCTCGGCGTCGGCGGTCCGGTAGGCGCTCCAGGCGTCCGCAGCGACGCCCGCCGCGGCTCCCTCGCCCGCCTCGTCGGCCCGGTCGAGGGCGGCCTCGTCGAACAGGTCCGCGTCCTCGGCGTGGACCGTGACGGGAACGCCGGCCGTACGGGCGCGCTCCAGGGCGGCCTCGAAGCGGTCGGCGTCGATGCCCATCTCGCCCGTCGAGTCGGCGAGGAAGACTTCCCCGAGCGCGAACAGCGGGCGGTCGAACAGCGAGTCGGGGTCCCAGTCGGGCGTGACGCCGCCGTTGATCCCGAAGTCGACCAGCGACGCCCCCGCGAGGTCGCTCTTCTGGTCGAAGGCGGCCCCCGACACCGTCGGCGGGTCGGTGTTGGGCTGGTCGACGGCGGTCGTGACGCCCCCGGCGGCGGCGCTCGCGCTTCCGCTCGCCCACGTCTCCTTGTGAGGGAACCCCGGCTGGCGGAAGTGGACGTGGGCGTCGACCGCCCCGGGCAACAGCAGGTTGCCGTCGGCGTCGATCGTCTCCCCGTCCTCCTGGAGGTGCTGGCCGACCGTCGCGATCCGTCCCGACCGGATCCGGACGTCCCGGACCCGGCCGTCGGCGAGCGTGGCGTCCCTGACGAGCATACTCCGGGTCGGCGCGAGCGGGCCTAAACACTGCCGGCACCGGGACGGAGGTCCAAGTGCGGTGGGGCGGCCACTCCCGGCGTGCCCTGACCATGGCCGCGCGGCGTCCGGGGACGCACGTCCCGACCGCGAGTCCCGGCCAGCGTCGCCTGTCCGCTCCCGGGAGGTCCGTCAGCTCACCCGCTCGACGGTCGCCTCGCCGCTCCCCCCGCCGACTCCCGCGACTAGCGTCCGCTCGATCGCTCGCGCCACCCGCTCGGGGTCGTCCGGTCCGCCCGCTCGGGCGACGCTCCCGATGCTCGACCGCTCGAAGGGCACGTCGAGCGCCGCGTAGACCGGTTCGAGGACGTCCGCGATCGGCCTCCGGTCGGCGACCAGACAGATCCCGGCGACCGTCGCCGCGCCCCGCCGGACGCGCTGTGCGAGGCCGACCACCTTCCCCTCGGCCGACAGCGAGTGGCTCCCCGGACAGAACGCCCCGTCGGGTTCGCCCCGGTCGAGGGGGGCGCCGAGGTCGGCCAGCGCCCCTCGGAGGTCCGCAGTGGCGGCCTCGTAGCGCGCGGTCATCCCCTCGCGCACGTCCACCAGCGGTTCGATCCGACAGAACGCGACCGTTCGCCCCGTGTACGCGACCGCTCGGCCGCCGACCCGTCGCTCGCGGGACGGAAAGCCGCGCTCCTCGGCGGCCGCCCGCGCCCGGTCGTAGCCGTCGGCGCGGGCGTCCCGGCGTCCGAAGGCGACCTGCCGGTGGGGCGTCCACGCCCGGACGACCGGCTCGCCCGTCTCGGCGACGTCCCCGACGAGCGCGCGCGTGACCGCGCGGTCTTCCCCGATCCCGTCCGCGTGCCCCCGGACGACGCGTGTCACGGTCCGCGTTAGGGTCGCGGACGCCTCATTCTTTCCGTCGACGCCGCGACATCCAAGGACCGCGACCTCTCACTACAGGTATGGACGCCGCGCTCACCGTCGAGGGTCGCGACGTGCTGTTCGCCCACTGGCCGATCGACCCGGATCGGCTCCGCCCACACGTCCCCGACCCGCTCGCGCTCGACACGCGGAACGGCCGGGCGTGGGTGGGGGCCCTCGCCCACCGGATCGCCGGGGTCGACCCGCGCGGGCCGTCGCTTCCGGCGGCGAGCGCGCGGTCGCTCCCCGGGGCGCTCCGCGCCCCGCTGTCCCCGTCGTTCGCGCAACTCAACGTCCGGACCTACGTCGAACACGGCGGCCGCGAGGGCGTCTACTTCCTGGACTGCGAGACGGGCGCGCCGCTGGTCGGAGCCGTCGCGCGCCGCGCGTTCGGCCTCCCGTTCCGGCGGGCCGACGTCCGCCTGACCGACCGCGGGGACCGGCTCCACTTCCGGAGCCGCCGGTCGGCTCGGGCGGGCGACAGCCGCACCGATCCCGACGTCGACGTCCGCTTCGACGCCCGCTACCGGCCCGCCGGCGCCGTCGAGCGCGATCCGTGGCGAGTGGCGCCCGCCGACGCGACCGTGCTGACGAACACGGTCTTCGAGGCGCTGGGGGTGGACGGCCCAGACAGGTCGACGGACAGTCCCGCGGTCCACTACAGCCCCGGGTTCGAGATGACCGCGACGCGCCCGCGGCCGGTCCAAACGGCTACTTCCCCGGAGCCGTAGCTACCGGTATGATCACGCTGCCGGGCGACGTGCTCTCGCAGTACGAGCGCTTCTCGCTGTACAACTCGCCGTACGTCGCCCACGACCGGGGGTGTGCGATCGACCTCTACCCGGAGGCCGGCCCCGACCGGGCGACGAGCGCGCCCTCGCCGGTCGCCGGCGAAGTGCTCGACACGCGGACCGTTCGCGCACCGCCACAGGAGTACGCCGTCCCCGACGATCACCTGATCGTGATCGCGGTCGATCCCGAGGCGTCCGGACTGGACGCCAGCGAGGGGACCGTCGCCCGGACGCTGCACGTCGATCCGTCGGTCGCCCCCGGGGACCGCGTGGCGGTCGGCGACTCGCTCGGGACGCTCGTCCGGGCCGGGTTCTTCGCCCCCTGGGTCGACAACCACGTCCACCTCGGGTTCCGGGGGCCGGACGCGAACGCCTACCGGGCCAGCGGGTCGCTCCCGGTCGACGTCGGAGTCGACGTCGACCCGCTGGCGTGGGACGGCACCGGAACGGTCCGCGCGACGGGCGAGACCTACGCCGTCCTCGATTCGCCCGCCCACCCCGCGCCCGGCGAGCGGTTCGTGGGAGTGGCGGCCGGCGAGGGGGGCGCCCTCGACGGCGGCCTCGTCCACTACGAGGGCGGAGGGGTCCACGGCGCCCCGACCGCCGACCGCCGCGTCGGTGTGTCGCTGCTCGGCCGTCGCGTCGGCCGCGCGACGGGACGTGACGTGACGTGGGACCCGATCGCGGTGTGCGCCGACGGGGAGCGGATCACGGGGCTATCGCTGTTCTGCGCCCGCGACCCCGGTTTCGGCGCGAAGCTGATCTGTCCCGACCGGGAGTTCGAACCGGGCGACAGCGTGACGGTCGACCTCCGGCCGACCGACGACCCGACCGTGCTCGGGTAGCGGTCGGGGATTCCGAGGCCGAGGGGGTGGGGGCGCCGTCGCAGCCGTTCGAGTGGCTTTTCTCCGCCCCCCGCGAGTGGTCGACACGGATGGCGCTGCCCGCTCGTCGCGCCTGGACGGTCCTCGCAGGCTGCTGGCTCGTCGCCGCCGGCTACAACGCCTACCTCATCGCGCCAGCCAGCGTCCTGCCGCTGGTGGCCGACGCGTTCGGCGTCGACAAGCCCGCCGCCGGCCTCACGATCAGCGCCGTCTACGTCGCGTGGCTCGCCTTCCAGCTCCCCGGCGGTCTGGTGATGGACCGGTACGACAACCGATGGCTGGTCGGGGGCGGCGTCACAGCGTTTGCCGTCGCCGCCGTCGCCGCGGCGGTCGCGCCGGGCTACGCGGGGCTGCTCGCGGCCCGACTGCTCGGCGGGGCCGCGGCGGTGTTCATCTGGACGGCGGGCGCGAACGTCGTCGGGCGGGTCTTCCCGCCCGAGCGGCGGGCCCTAGGGACGAGCCTGTTCGTCTCCAGCGCCCCGGCCGGGTTCGCGCTCGGCCAGTTCGCTGGCCCGCCGGTCGCTGCCGCGCTCGGCTGGCGGGCAGTGTTCGTCGCGTACCCCGCCGTGAGCCTGCTCGGAGTCGTCCTCTTCGCCGCCGCGGCCCGCGAGCCGGTCCGCAACGAGGCGGCGCTCTCGCCGCGGGCGTTCGCCCGCGCCCTGCGCCGGCCGGCGGTGCTGGCGGTAGCGGTGTCGAGCTTCTGTGCGTACTCGCTGTTCCTGCTGTTCAACACCTGGATGCCGGCCTACGCGACGGAGGTCCTCGCGGTCGACCTCGGCGCCGCCGGCGCGGCCACGGCGCTGTTCCCGCTCGCGGGACTGCTCGCCCGTCCGGGGGGCGGCTGGCTGGCCGACCGCGTCGGCGGTCGCCGACCGGTCATCGTCGCGGCCTTCGTCCTCACACTCCCGCTGCTGGGGGCCGTCCGGACCGCGACCGACGCGACCGCGTTCGCCGCGGTGCTGCTGGCCGCCGGCTTCTCATCGCAGCTCGGCATCGGCGTCTACTACGTCTTCACCAGGGAGCTGGCCGCCGAGGAGGCGGCCGGGACCAGCCTCGCAGTGCTGACGACGCTCTCGGTGGCGGGGTCGCTCGTGACCCCGCCGGCGGTCGGCTGGCTCGTCGAGACGCTGTCGTGGACGGCCGCGTTCGGCTACGCCGCCGCGCTGGTCGTCGCCGGCATCGGCGCGGTACTGCTCGCGCCGCGGGGGTAGCGCGAGGCGTCGGCCGTCTCCACCGGCCGACGCCGGGCCGTCGGATCGCTCACGGCTGAACGGTCGGTAGACTCAGCCGGCCCGGTAGACGTCCGCGCCCGGGAGAACGAGCGGCGAATCCCCGGACGTCCGACCCTCGCGACGACAGCGGGGGCCAGCGATCAGTCGGGGTCCGGGCCGTCGCTCCAGTCGATCAGCGTCACGTCGTGGCCTCGCTCGCGGAGTCCTCCGACGACGCTTCGCACGCGGGTCCCCCCTCGCCAGTGGCTCGGAGAACGGGATCAGTTCCTCGGTGAAATAGGGGCCGTGCACGCCAGCGGCTTCCCGACGGCCGTTCACGTGCGCTTCGACATCCGACGCGACCGGTTTCGTCCCCCGCTGTGGCGGTCGGCGCTCCGGTGGGCTTTTCGTCCCGTCTCGCGAGCGCCGTAGCATGGACGCGGACCCAGAGGCGGGTAGAGGCGCGAACGCCGACACGCAGGCGAATACGGACGCTGACGTTGACGCTGACGCTGACGTCCCCGACGTTCCCGACGTGGCCGTCGCTCACTGGGGGATCGGTTCGCCGGGCGGGTCGGAAGCGGTCGTCGTCGCCATCGCGGAGGCACTCGGCTGCGACACGGTGTACACGATCGGTCCGCCGGATCCGAAGACCCGGGAGATCCACGAGCCCGTCCGGTTCTACGACGTCCTCGATGACCTCGCGTTCGGGCCGCTCCGCCGCCTGCAGTCCCGCGCCGACCGCCTGTTCGAGTACGCCCTCTGGGAGGACGTGGACTGGCGAACCTACGGGGATCCGGACGTGATCGTGACCAGCGGTGCGACGACCCGCGCCGTCCTCACGCCCGACGACGCGCTCCACGTCCACTACTGCCACACCCCGCCGCGCTGGCTCTACGACCTGTACCACGACCCGACCGCCGACTTCCCGGGACTGCTTGCCCGGCCCCTGCTCCGGTACCTCCGGCTCCGCGATTCGACCGTCGACGACTACCTCGCGAACAGCCCCGTCATCGCCCGCCGGCTCTGGAAGTTCTACGATCGAGACGCCGAAGTCCTCTATCCCCCTATCGAGGTCGACGCTTACGGCGATAGCGGGGAACGCGGCGCCGGGGGCGACGGTTCCGGTGAGTTCTACCTCCACGTCGGTCGCCTCGACCGAGAGAAGGGCGTCCGAGCCGTCGTCGAGGCCTTCGAGGGACTGGCCCGCGACCTCGTGTTCGTCGGACCCCGCGGGGACGCGGCTGACGAGGTGCTCGCCCGCGTCGAGCGCGCCTCTAACATGACCTATCGCGGGTTCGTCCCCGCGGCGGAGAAGCGGGGCCTGCTGGCGGCCGCCCGCGCGGTCGTGTTCAACGGGGTCACCGAGGACTTCGGCATCGTCACCATCGAGGCCACTGCCAGCGGAACACCGACGCTCGCGCGCAACGAGGGGTTCCCGGGGATGTTCGTCGACGAACGGACGGGGCTGCTCCACGACGGATCGTCGGCGGGAATCCGCGAGACTATCGAGCGCTTCGAGGCCGACCCGTTTCCCGTCGATCCCGCCATCGCCGACCCGTTCGCGCGCGAGCGCTTCGAGCGACGACTCCGCGCGTTCGTCGCCGATCGATACCGGCGGTTCGACGAGCGGTTCGACGCCTGAGCCGACGGCGCTCTCGCGACCGTCCGTGAACCCCACAGGGGGCCCTTCGCGGCGTTCGGGCCAGACGGGAAGAGAGAACGCGGCCGCAGTCGGCGGCCGCGGGCGGAGGACCGTCCGCCGGAAGAGCGATCGAGCGGAGCGTCCGGAGGGGTGTGGAGTCCGATCGCGTATCCCGGCGCCGGGAGGGCGGCGCCGGTCGATCCGACTCCCAGTCCGGGCGTGGAGGGCGGGCCAGCCATCCCACGCCTCCCGGCCGGTGAGAGCGGGGTGGCGAGTATCGGTCCGGCGGCTACACCTATTCAGATCCGTCGCCGTCGGCGGGTACACCTGTAGCGCTGTCCAGTTCCGGATCGGAGTGCCCGGTCCCGTCACTTCGGTGGCTACAAGCCCGGTCGGTCCACCGACCGACGTATGGCAGGCGACATCCCCCCGGAGGCCGACCGGCTCCTCCGGCAGTTCATCGAGGAGGACCACGGCTACCTCTCGTGGCTCGGTACGACCGTCGAGGAGTTCGCCGAAGGAACCGTCACGCTGCGGGTTCCGTTCGACGAGAAGCTCACGAACCCGACCGCGCCGCCGACGATGCACGGGGGGATCGCGGCTACGCTGATCGACACGGCGGGCGGCGTCGCGCTGCGCCCCTCCCTCGAGGATCCGATCGGCGGCGGGGTCGCGACGATCACGCTCAACGTCAACTATCTGCGGCGGGCGGCGGGACGACGGCCACCAGCCGGTCGCGGTCGGGCAGGGCGCCTACCGGCTCTTCCAGGGCTGACCGGACAGCGAGGCTCGGGCGGGAGACCGGCCTACCGCGTCAGGGCCGACCAGTCCTGCGCCCCCGGAGCCGCGGGGGGATCGGCGGCGAGGCGCGCCGCGACCGGTCCGTCGACGGCGAGGTGGTCGTGCTCCCGGCCGCCGGCGTCGCCGGTCCGCTCGATCAGCCGCAGGTCGTCGAGGTCGAGTTTCTGGATGTCGGCCCGCTCGGGCGGCGCGAGGGTGGCGAAAAGGTTCACGTGGCTCGCCCGCTCGGGGGCGTCGAGGTGCCGGACGAGCCGCCGCCACCCCCTGCCCGTGTCCGGCAGGCGGAAGCGCTCGCCGCTGAACGACGGGCCCGAACTGTCGTCGTACCAGACGACGAAGAGTTCGGCGCCCCGCTCGCCGTTGTACCGGTACTGGCCCGCGAGCGAGAACTGTCCCTCCCCGATCGGCAACCGGTGACGCGGGGTGATGACCGCCGGCTGTGTCGCCCGCCCGTCGAGCGCCCAGCCAGTCGGTCCTCAGTCATCGCCGCTGGCCTCCCCGACGACGGCCCGTCGGCGGTCCTCCGGCGGACGCTCCTCCCGGCGGTCCGGGGAGTCCGAAGGGTCGTCCGACGGCGCGTCTCGCGCCGACTCGTCGCCGCCGACCCCGTCGGCCCGACGCTCGATCTCGGCTTCCATCTCCCGCACCGTCCCAAGCGTCGAGAGGTGGTCCTCGCGGATGTTGCTCAGGACGACCACGTCCGCCCGGGCGAAAAACCGGTTGACGGCGCGGGTGGTGTGGGAGGTGACGGCCTGGTTCTCGAGGATCATCTGGTCGTCGGGGGTGTACTTCCGGAGCTCTCGGGCGTTCTCGTAGAGCGTCACCCGGTTGCCTCGCTCGATGTCGCGGCGCTCGCCGTCGTACAGCGAGTGCGGCCGGTTGCCGGTCACCTTGGCGTAGGCGTCGTGGCCCCGGTCGTGGAGGATCTCGTAGAGCCAGCGCGCGAGGCTCGATTTCCCCCGCGTGCCGGAGACGACGGTCTTGGTGTCGACCGAGGCCAGCCGGCGGCGGTGGGCCAGCCTCGGGAGGAGCGCCGAGAGCGAGCCGACCCGCCTCCCGATTCGGTTCAACAGCGCCTCGACGCGTTCCGTCGTCGTCGCGTTCCGGTGACTCACGGGTATCCCCTCGCGTGGTGGCGAGCGATCGACCGCCGCCGCCGTTCGAGACCGTAGGCCGCGTAGCCGGCCGCCGCGATTCCTGCACCGATGAGGAGCGCGTGGACCGCGGTGACCGACGACAGCGCGCCGATCCCCGGCGGTTCGACGAGCAGCCGACTCCCCGACAGGACCAGCGCGAACAGCCCCGCCGTGACCGTGACGGCGTCGGTCCGCTCGGCCGGGGCGACGAGGTGGAAGTTGTACGCGCCGACGCCCGCCAGGATCGCAGTGAAGTACAGCAAGAAGCCCACGACGGTCATCGTGAACGCGGCGACCGCCGTCGCGTAGACAAGGGCCGTGACCAGCCCAAGCGAGAGGAGCACTCGACCGTAGACGAGCGTCAGAGCGTAGGCCCCGAACAGCCGCCAGAGACTTGATAGACCGAATGACCCGGATTTTAGAGAGAGAACTATCGAACGAAATATATGTATCCGCAGAAGACGTTCAGGTTATCGAGACGTCCTCGATCGGCTTCACCTCTCCGAACAGCCAGCCGGCGTGATCGAGGGCGTACTCGCGGTGGTCCTCCTCGATGAAGCCGACCGCGTCCTCGACGAGCACCGGACGGAAGTCCCGCAGTCCCGCGCTGCCCGCGGTGTGGAGGACACAGACGTTCGCGAGCGTCCCGCAGATCAGCAGGTCGTCGATCCCGTGGGTCGACAGCCACCCCTCCAGTTCCGTCCCGTGGAACGCGTCGTAGGTGTGTTTCGTCACGACGTGGTCGTCCTCGCGGACGTCGAGTCCGTCGACGATCCGGGTCTCCCAGGTCCCCTCGACGACGTGCTCACCCCAGCGGTCGAACTCGTCGTAGTAGTGGTTCCCCTCGAACTGCTCGGGCGGGTGGACGTCCCGGGTGAACACCACCGACGCGCCGGCCTCGCGGGCCCGTGCGATCACGTCCCCGACTGGATCGATCGCCTCCTCGCTCGCGGGTGCGTAGAGGCTCCCGTCGGGGTGACAGAAGCCGTTCTGCATGTCGACGACCACGGCGGCGGTGCGCTCCGGATCGAGATCGAGTGCCATGGGGGAGCGTACCGTCCGCGCGAGCAAAAGCGCCCCGCCGCGCGGTAGACGGCAGCCCGCGGGAACGGCCGGACCGCTCGCCCCCGGGAGCGCCGAGACCGCGGCGGCTCCCTGGGTCCGGCCTTTATCAGGTCCCCCGTCGTACGGGGGGTATGCGACGCCTCGCAACCGCCGTCGCGGCCGCGCTCGTGGTGCTGTCGGTCGTCGCGCCGGCCGCCGCGCTGCCGACCGCCGACGGCGGTGGAGCGGCCGCCGGGCCGTCGACGGCGCCGACGAACGGATCCGCATCCGCGCCCGTACAGACTTCCGGCGACGCCCCGCCGGACCCCGACGGCGACCGCCTGGGGTGGGAGAACGGGTACTGGTACAACGAGTCGATCGACGTCGACGCCTCCGACGGCCTCGACGACGCGGAGATGGAGGCCGTGGTCGCTCGGTCCATGGCCCGCGTCGAAGTCGTCCGCGGACTGGAGTTCGAGCGGACCGTCTCCGTCGAGGTCCTCACCCGCGAGGAGTTCCGGGCGGAGAACCGCGAGGGGTTCAACGACACCACCGAGAGCGACGGCCTCCACCAGAACGTGAAGTACGAGGCGCTGTTCATGGTCAACGAGACGACCGACGCAGTCGCAGTTCAGCGGCGAAACCGGGGGGCGAGCGTCGGCGGCTTCTACGACCCCCGGGAGGAGCGGATCGTCGTCGTCTCGGAGAACGCCGAGTCTCCCCGCGTCGACGAGATCACGCTCTCCCAGGAACTGTTTCACGCCCTGCAGGACCAGAAGTTCAACCTCTCGGGGTACAACCAGTCCACCCGCGAGCGACACAACGCCATCGACGGCATCGTCGAGGGTGACGGCAACTACGTCGATTACCTCTACCAGCAGCGCTGCGAGCTGAGCAGCGACGACCCCGACTACTGGGGCGACTGCCTCGAGGACGTCCCAGGCGGCAACGCGAGCGGCGGGGGCGAGCTGGCGAACTTCGGGATCTACCTCGTCGTCTACCAGCCCTACAGCGACGGGCCCCCGTTCGTCCGGGGCCTTCACCGGGAACGCGGCTGGGAGGCCGTCAACGCGATCTACGAGGACCCGCCGGCCAGCACCGAGCAGACGATCCACCCCGAGAAGTACGGCGAGGACGCCCAGACGAACGTCTCGCTGGAGGACCGCTCGAACGAGCGCTGGCGACCCCTGACGGTGAACGGCTCGGTCGACTACGCCGAACTCGGCGAGGCCGGCCTGGCGTCGATGTTCATCTACCCCGCCTACGACCCGCGGGTGCGCGAACCGCTCGTCCCGCCCGAGCAGTTCCTGAACACCAACGAGTCGGGCGACGTCGACCGGTTCGATCCGCTGAACTACAGCAGCCGCTACAGCGCCGGCTGGGACGGCGACCGCCTCCAGCCGTACGTCACCGACGAGTCGGCCGAAACCAACGAGACGGGCTACGTCTGGAAGCTCGCCTGGGACTCCCCCGACGAGGCCGAGGAGTTCGCCGAGGGCTACCGCCGGCTGCTCGAACTCCGGGGGGCCGAGCGGGTCGGCGAGAACACCTACGTCATCCCCGAGGACGGCGGCGACGGCTTCGCCGACGCCTTCCACGTGACCGTCGAGGGGAACACGACGACCGTCGTCAACGCACCGAGCGTCGAGGAGCTCTCCGACGTCGACGGATCGATCGACCCCCAGACCGGGGAGAACGCCAGCGGCACCGACTCCGGGGACGGGACCGGCTCCGGCTCCGACGGTGACGGCGGCACTTCCGACGGCGCCGGTCCCGGCTTCGGGCCGGTGGCGGCCGTCGTCGCGCTCGCGGCCGGCGCGCTGCTGGCGCTGCGCCGCGTCGAGTGAGCGTCGTCCATGCCCTCGCCTCCGAAATCGGGATCGGGACGCCTCCGCCTCCGGGCGCTCTGTCTCGTCGGCCTGCTCGTCCTCGCCGGCTGTAGCCTCGGTCCGTCGGTCTCGCCGTCGGCCCCCGGCCTCGAGGACGGGAACGGGGACGGCGACGACCGGCTGGGCCGCGAGGCCGGCTACAACGCGACGGACGAGCTGTCGGTGACGACCGACGACGGCCTCAACGAGAGCGAGCGCGAGTCGGTCGTCGCCCGGACGATGGCGCGCGTCGAGCGCGTCCGTCAGCGGGAGTTCCGCGAGCGGGTCCCGGTCAGGGTCGTCTCCAGGGAGACCTTCCGCGACAACCGCGGGGGCGGGAACGACTCCGCGGCCGTCCGGGCCCGCGACGACCAGCTCTGGGAGGCGACGTTCGCGGTCGACGAGTCGACCAGCAGCGCCGCGGCCTTCGAGACGGTCTACGGCGCGTCAGTCCTGGGGTTCTACGCCGACGGCGAGATCGTCATCGTCAGCGAGAGCGAGACGCCCCGGATCGACACGCGGACGCTCGCTCACGAACTCGTCCACGCGCTCCAGGCCCAGCACGACGACCTCGGTTTCGGGCCGTCCCGGCACACCCGCGACGGCGATCTCGCGCGCCAGGGACTCACCGAGGGCGACGCCAACTACGTCCAGGACCGCTACGACGCGCGCTGCGGGGCGGAGTGGTCCTGCCTCTCGACGCCCAACCGGAGCGCCCGGGAGCGCCCGGAGGAGTTCAACGACGGGATCTACATGACGCTCGTCCAGCCGTACGTCACCGGGCCGGCGTTCGTCGCCGCGCTCCACGACCGGGGGGGATGGACGGCCGTCGACGACGCCTACGGCGCGGTCCCCGAGACCACCGCGGCGGTCATCCGCCCCGAGCGGTACGGGACGGAGCGCGGCGGGGGCGGCGTCGAGGTGCCCGACCGGAGCTCGTCGGCGTGGTCCCGGTTCGACGTCGAGCACCCGACCGACCGGTTCGGCGAGGCGGGGACCTACGTCGCGCTCTACCAGGGCGGCGCGATCGGCGACGACCACGCCCGCTATAACTACTCGCACCCCTACACGGCGGGGTGGGTCGGCGACCGGATCGTCCCCTACCACGACGGGGACGGCGACGGGGGGAACGCCGACCGCTACGGCTACGTCTGGCGGACCGAGTGGGAGACCGAGCGGGACGCCCGGGAGTTCCTCGAGGGGTACCGCGCGCTGCTGGCCGCTCACAACGCGACCCGCGACGGGAACGTCTACGTGATTCCGTCGGGCGGGTTCGCCGACGCCTTCCGGGTGACCCGCGACGGGACGACAGTGACGGTCGTCAACGCGCCGACCGCCGAGGCGCTCGGCGGGATCCACGCCCCGGCGGCCGTGGCCGACACTGGGGCTGCGGTCGAGGCCGACGGCCCTTCCGCGGGCGGGACTGGACCGGCGAGACCGGACCGCCGGCGAGCGGACGCGACTGCGGGCTCGCGGTCGCCGGGACTCCGGTAGCGGGCTCGACCTCGGAGCCGCCGGACCGCCGCTCCGGCCCGGCGGCCCCCGGCGTAAGCGTACCTTTTTCGCGCCGGCCTCGGAACCAGAGGTATGTTCGACATCGTCTCCCCGGAGGCGATCCGCGAGGGGCGGGCGACCGACGCCTACTTCGACCGGACGGTCGCGGCGCTCCGGGAGACCGACCGCGATCCCGAGGTCGTCGCCGAGGTGACCGCCGACCAGTTCTCCGACGGCGAGTTCGAACTGCTCGCCGGCGTGAAAGACGCCGCGCACCTGTTGGCGGAGCTCCCGGTCGCGGTCGACGCCGCGCGCGAGGGACGCCTGTTCGACGGCGGTCCGGTGATGCGCATCCGGGGGAACTACACCGACTTCGCGCGCTACGAGACGTCGCTGCTGGGCTTTCTCTCCCACGCCAGCGGCGTCGCCACCAACGCCCTCCGGGCGCGGCGGGCGGCGCCGGACAGTTCCGTGCTCTCGTTCGGCGCGCGCCACGTCCATCCCTCCATCGCTGGGATGGTCGAGCGGTCGGCGCTGATCGGCGGCCTGGACGGCTTCTCGCACGTCGCCGCCGGCGACCTCATCGACCGGGAGGCCTCGGGGACGATGCCCCACGCGCTGGCGATCTGCTTCGGTCCCGGCGAGCAGGAGGCCGCCTGGCGGGCCTTCGACGAGACGGCCCCGGAGGACGTCCCCCGGATCGCCCTCTGTGACACGTACACCGACGAGGTCGACGAGTCGCTACGGGCCGCCCGGGCCATCGACCTCGACGGCGTCCGGCTGGACACGACCGGCTCCCGGCGGGGCGACTTCCGACACATCGCCCGGGAGGTGCGCTGGCGCCTCGACGAGGCCGGCTTCGAGGACGTCGAGATCTTCCTGTCGGGGGGGCTCGGCGCCGCGGAACTCCGGGAACTGCGCGACGTCGCCGCCGGCTTCGGCGTCGGCAGTTTCGTCTCGAACGCCGACCCCGTCGACTTCGCGCTCGACATCGTCGAGGTCGAGGGCGAACCGGGCGCCAAGCGGGGGAAGCTCTCGGGCCGGAAGGAGGTCTATCGGACCGACGACGGTCGCCACGTCGTCCGCCCGGCCGACGACCCCGCGCCGTCCGACGGCGAGGCGCTGCTCGAACCGCTCGTCCGCGACGGCGAGGTGGTCCGGGAGTTCGACGTCGACGCGGCGGCCGACCGCGCCCTGCGAGACGCCGACCGGGTCGGGTTCCCGACTCCGGCGACCGGGGAGTGAACGTGAGTGTGAGTGCCGGGACGCCGGTCCGGGCTCACGGCGCCGGCTGGGCGCACGCGGCCCCCCGGCGCGACCGAACGACTTAGGCGCGTCCCGGCCCTGGTTCGGGTGGCAGCGGGTGACCGGCCACCGTGGCGCTCCGCGCACACGAGGAAAGTCCCCCCACCCGCCGGGCAGGCGACCGGGCGCAAGCCCGGGACGGGAGACCGTCGGCTCTGGAACAGAAACGAGACCCCTCCCGCCGAGCGATGAGGCGCGCGAACCCGACCGCGAGGAAGGGGAGTCGACCCGCCGAGCGCCGACGCGGGAGAACGGATGGAACGGCGAACCCTCGCCGGTGCAAGCCCGCGGCGGGAAGGTAGCCCGGCGACGACACGCCGCGGGCGCTCAGCCGAATGCCGGCCAGAACAGAAGGGGGCTTACGGCCCGCAGCCGCATTCTACGACCGCGAGCGGCCGCTCTC
>PXRR01000066.1:0-9038 GCA_003021975.1 Halobacteriales archaeon QS_5_70_17
GGCGCCAACAATCGTATGTCGCGGCGCCGGTGTAGCTCAGCTGGCAGAGCGAATCCTTCGTAAGGATTAGGCCGAGGGTTCAAATCCCTCCACCGGCTTGCGGAAGGAAGGTTCAAATCCTTCCTTCGGTTACAGTATACAAAGTACCTTGTCGCATTCATTTTCTCAGCCAGTAATCCAGTCAGATTTCCATGATACCAGACACCGAGAGCAACCTCCATTGGATTTTCAATATCTTCTCCTGTCGGAATTGTCCTTCATATCAATAGTAGAACGGATAGCGCCGGACCGATCGCCTGCTTTTCGCAGGATTCGATCGTTCGCAAGCAGTTAGCCGTCGATCCCCAGCCGCCAATAGTGGGCCTCGCCGTCACGAACCGCCCGCTTGAGGGCGCCCTCTTCAACGAGCGACGCGAGCGCAATCCCGAACCGCACCGGGGTCGGTGCCTGTCCGGGTGCGGTTCTCGACGACAACGTACTTCGGGACCGCGTGCGGTCAGATAGCCTAGTTTGAGCGAGAGCGGATCACGAGTCACAGAACAGTATTCTGTGTCTACGAGAACTGTCGATCCAACACCTCTGCTGCGACCTCAGGGGAGAACAATCCGGATCCATAGAAGACTGAGAGGGGAAGTTCTCGTTCATCAGTAGCGTAATTGTCACGCCACCGCTCAGCTAACTGCTTGAGATCAGCCGCTCGTAAGAGCCGGATGTCTTTCCCGACCTGCATTTCGAGCTGTTCGGAATGAATTTCAGCGTTTTCACTGAATTCGGGCGCGATAATCAGGAACCACTCCACGTCATGCTGCTCGGCTTTTGTGTCGATATAGTTCTTGATTTTACTACGGGTGTTACTGTCTAACTTGAACTCCTGTGCTCGGCGTTTATTATCCCAGAGTAACCACCGACCATCCTGTTCGATCTCTCCATCTGCAACAACGCCACTCGCTTGCTGTCCGAGCAGGTTGGTCCCGTGAAGATTGAAGATTTGACTAAAAATCTCCGCTGTTGCGTCTTCAAATAGTACATCAAGCTTCTGGTCGGGATTTTCGATATCAACTAGGTCCTGCAGTTGGGGGGGAACCTGTTGGACCGTACCATCGGCAATGTCCTCGTACGCACTTAGATAGACGCCAGTGTTCGCCTCGCTGTCCGAAATTGATTTTTTGAGATTGTTCGAAATAATCGATTATTGCCGAAATCATTTCATTGGTCTTCTGTCTGTGGGCCTCCAACCCATAGCGGTCAACGATTCCCTTGAGTTCATCCTTTGTGAGGGCATATTTGAGAAGTTCACTAGGGAATACGCCGTCTTTCACTATGCTTTCGCGGCGTTTGTCGTTGCGGCCCTGGGTTTTTGATTCAATACCGAAGTTGTCGCGAACATCGACGAGTAAGGACTGTCGGTCGAATGGATCAAGCGCTTCAAGCATCCGATGGTAATTATCTTCAGATATTTCGTAGTAGAGCCAATCACGGATATAATCGATGTAGTTCTCGGGAATTCCGACAAGTTCGTTCGTGGAATCACCATTTACCTCGTAAACGATTGCTTGTTCTTGGAGTGACCAGATCCCCTTCTCAATGGTATCGTGGGCATGTTCAGGACTGTCGGACCGCCTAACCTTTGGGAAACGGTCGATAGCTGAGAGACGCTTGAAGAAGTCCAGCCAAGTGTAGTATTCGTGTTTACTCGACTGGGAGCGGTTATGGAGTTCGAAGTAGCTATACACCATATGGAGCTCCGAGTCATCGACATCGTTCTTATAGTCGACTGCAGCTTTGGCAAGATGTAGAAGGTCATCAGATTCTGGGAAGTCGTCACTTCCGTATTCCTCAAGAATGTGATGTTGCCAAGTCTGCACATCTTCTAGGAGTTCGTCTTTCGGCATACTATAGTCGGGTTGCTGGATGAGCTGTCGGAGAATGCCGTACCGAAGGACTAGGGCCTGATAGGGCGAATCATTCAGAGCACTGATTCGGGGAGGAGTGAAGTCGTTAAGTTCAGCTGCGAGACGTTCTTCGTCGGCGAGAGCATGAACATAGGTATCGAGGTACTTCTCGCGATCGCTGAATCCATCGTGTTTGAACGATTCAGGATCAAACTTCTCTGTCTTGGATTTCGTCTCATCCTTTAGAAACCGTTTCTTCTCGTAGCTATTCCACTCCGCGTCAACGAGAGCCTGTAACTGCATGTTGATATCAATCACAGAGATCGACTTCAAGATATCCCACACATCGTATTACGGGGAGGAATGCTTGTCTGGATAGTTCGACTCCGTCTCCATCGCTCATCGGACAATTACAGGCCTGTTGTGAACCGTTCTCTGGAGTGTGGGTTCCTATATGTTACTCTCCGGAAACGGGGTGAAATCTTCGTATATATCGCTGGGGGTTCAGACTTTGACGCATTCCACGATCCAACAGTGGACTGGGAAAGCACTGGTTGCGAATGAGGCCGACGATGTTCTGGCATCAGCCGACGACCGATCACAGAATCACTACGCCATGACGATTCAAGACCGAGGCGGCGGTAGCGGTGAATCGGGGAGAGGAACGGGCAGGGCCAGAGATAAGGCCGGAAGCCCGATTGGCGAAGCACGATCCCAATCATGGGACCCAACCCGACACGCCGGAACCGCCCGACCCCTCGGAGTTCCCCCGCCCCGAACGAACGACGACGCCCGCCGAGCGCGAGGACGACCGCGGGCCCACTCGCGATACAACCGACAATCCAGGCCGGGGATAGTCTCTCCTAGCCCCTGCCAGCGATGGCTGGCGGAAACGGGGCTTATTCGTGAGGCGAGAAACCGTCGCCCGGCCGCCGGTAGTACGCCTCTCCGTTCCGAACCACTCGCTCGAGCGCGCCCTCATCGACGAGCGTCGCGAACGCATCCCGGACGTTCCCGGGATCGGCACCCGTCCGCGCTTGGTTCTTGAGGGTGACGTGCTCCGAGACGGCGTCAGGTTGCGGCCCGCCGGTGTTGATTCGACCACCTGAAGGATGCTCTCCCGGAGGCTGTCACGATCGCCACGAGACATACGCAGTCGATCGGAGCGGCGGCGTTTCTCGCTCCCGCGCCGCTTCGCGTCCGCTACGGCCAGGAGGTCCGGATGTACCCACTCCTGACTGCCGGCGTCCTGGCTTCGTTTCTCTTCCTGATCCGCTATCGGGACGACCGCGGTCGGTGGAACGCCGCTGGTTACGTCACGACGACCACCGTTGTCGTCTACGCCCACACCTACGGGCCGTTCTGTCTGCCGGCACGGGCGGGGTTCGATCTGACTCAGCCTCGGAGCGGACCGGGGAACAGATCCTCTATGGAGGCCTGCGGAGCGGTGGCACGCAGGGCAGAGCGTAACGAGAGGATCCGGATGATTCGTGCCACCGGAGAGAAGGGAGACTATCCGGTGGACCGGGCAGTCTCGCTCTTCGTGAAACCGTGGTAAAGTCCCTCGCAAACGGTACGTCGCCCTGCTCACTCGACTGGACAGTGCCGGTTGGTACATCTACCGTGTCGTATCAGGGATCGTATTCACTGAGTCCCTCGCCGGTCGGTTCCGAGCGGAAGTCGGAGGTCGGTGTGCCGGCGGACCCCCCGGGTTCGACTTCCCCGCCGCATCCGGGGCCCGGCGCCTCACCGCTTCGATCGCAAACCGGGTCGCGCGGCGTCCGGACCGTCGACCAGGCCATCGCGGGGTATAGCTTCTTGTCCCCTCGTGTCGTAGTACCTGACACGTATTTGAACCTATGGCCGATACAACTCAGTTCTCGGAAGAGATGAGTCGGGAGGAAGTCGCCTCGGCACTCCACGAGATCGCCGAGGAATTCGCGAAAGGAAGCGGGGAGTCGGTGACGCTCAGACTAGGGAACAAACGGGTGACCGTCCAGCCGGGCGACTCGATCAACTACGACATCAGCGTGACCGAGCGGTCGTCGATGCTCCGGAAGGACCGCCAGACGCTCGATCTCAACCTCCGGTGGAATCCGAACAAAGGCGGAGGTGACTGATCGATGACGATGGAGGCACTCGTCCTGCAGATGGGGGAGACCGACCCGATCGGGTCTCTGTTCGTCTTCCTCGTCAGCCTGCTGGTCGGCGCGCTCGCGATCCACTTCGGCGCGCAGTTGATCATCGACCGGGACGTGGGCTACCGTCGGGCGATCGTCGCCGCGTTCATCGGGGCCGTCGTCTGGGCGGTCGTTACGTTCTTCTTCGGTTGGATCCCGGTGATCGGGCCGCTGCTGGCCATCATCGCCTGGATCGGCGTCATCAACTGGCGCTACCCCGGGGGCTGGGGCACCGCGGCGCTGATCGGCATCCTCGCCTGGGTGGCGGCGAGCGTCATCCTCTATCTCCTCTACGTCGCCGGGATCATCGAGATCACGGCGCTGGGCGTCCCCGGCGCCTGATCGACGCGCCGGCGCGGCTCACCGTCTTCCTCTCCCCGTGAACGCAGCGACCGATCCACCGAGCGTCCGCTATCGCCGGAGCCGAACGTCGAGACAGACGTTCTGTTCGCCGGGAGCGTACGAGCGCACCCGCCGGCAGGTCTCGACGGTCACCTCGTAGGCCGGTTCGGCGGCCGCCCGGATCGCCCGCTCCCCCGGCCCGAAGGGGTCGTCCTCCCCCTGGATGTCGTAGTAGTGGAGGACGCAGTCCTCGCCCGCCAACCGGACGGCCGTCTCGAGGAACTCGTCGGCGCTGTGGGGCAGGTTCATCACCAGGCGGTCGGCCCAGTCGTCGTACCCCTCGACCTCGCGGACGTCCCCCTGGATCGCGGTTACGCGGTCCGCGACGCCGTTGCGGCGGGCGTTCTCCTGTATGAGTTCCACCGCCGCCGGGTTGAGGTCGGCGCCGACCACTTCGGCGCCCGCGGCGGCGAAGGGGATCACGAACGGCCCGACGCCGGCGAACATGTCCAGCGCCCGCTCGCCGGTCTCGACCTGCTCGGCGACCCGGTGGCGTTCGGTCGCGAGCCGGGGCGTGAAGTAGACGGTCGCGAGGTCGACGGCGTATTCGAAGCCGTACTCGCGGTGGACCGTCCGGGTGCCCCCGGCGAGCACGTTCCAGTCGCGCACGCGGAGGTCGCCTTTCACCTTCGAGTCGCGGTCGATCACGCTGTCGACGGGCAGATCGGAGTCGACGATGGCGTCGGCGACCTCCCGGGCGCGGGCGGGGTCGTCGACGTCGACGATCGCCAGGTCGCCGATCCGCTCGTAAGAGGGCGCCTCGCCGAGCAGGTCGGCGGGGAGCGTCTGCTCCTCGCGGGCGTCGACCTCGCGCTCGACGACGGTGTGGGAGGCGAGGGCGTCCGCGTCGGCGTCGGTCACGGGGATGTACAGCCAGCCGTCCTCGACGGTGATCTCGTAGTCCCCGTCGAGGAGGCCCACGGCGGAGAGCGCCTGCCGCGTGGCCTCCCCCTCCTCGGGGCGCACGCGGACGCACGGCAGTTCCATGTCCGGGGCTGGGCGACGGCGCGGGCTAAGCGTGACGGATCGCTGCCGGACTCAGAACCGCCCCGGAGCGAGCGCGGCGAGGAGGCCGGCGTCCTCCCCGTCCGTTCGCTGGCCGTCGCTGTCGTCGAACCCGCGTGCGAACAGGTCGCCGACGGCGGGCGCGAGCGTCACCCCCTGCCCGTTCATCCCCGTCGCGACGTGGAGTCCGGGCCGGTCGGTCGCGCCGACCACCGGCCGTCCGTCGGGCGTGACCGTCCGTAGGCCGACCCACTCGTCGACTGCCGTCAGCGTCGCGTCCGGGGCACCGAGCGCCCCCCGGAGGCGGTCGCGCGCCCGCTGACGGAACGCCGCGCCGACTTCGTCGCGCGCCCCGGGGTCGACGTCGCTACCGGAGTCGAAGTCGGTGTTGTACTCCCCGACGTAGTACCCCCGCGGGGAGCGCCGGAGGTACAGGGCGTCCCCGAAGAGGGTGAACGGAATCGGCCGGGGGTGTGCGCCGGAGTCGGTCCCGCCGTCGCCCCCCACCGCGAGTTCGACGATGGGCCCTCGCGTCCGGCGGATCGGGAGGTCGACGCCGGCAGCCGCGTTCAGCGCCGGCGCGTGGGGACCGGCGGCGTTGACCACGGCGTCGGCCTCGCGGGCGCCCGCGTCAGTCTTGACTCCGGCGACCCGGTCGCCGTCCGCTAGCACCCCCTCGACGGACACGCCGCGCTCGGCGGCGGCGCCGGCCGCGCGGGCGCGCTCGACGTAGCGGTCGACGACGGCCTGCTGCGCGAGGTGACCGTCGGCCGGAACGAACAGCGCGGGTCCGTCGATGGCGAACCCCCGGTCGCCGAGCGACCCCTCGAGGACCCGCGCATCGACACCGAGCGCCCGCAGATCCGCACCGGCGGTTCGGTACCGGTCGCGGACGTCGTCGCCGTCCGCGCTTCCGTCGCTCGTCCCCGGCGGTGGGGCGTGCAGCGATCCGGTCCGGGTGAATCCCACGGCGCCGCCGTCGATCATCAGCTCGTAGGACCGCCAGGACCGGTCCCGGAGGCGCTGACCGATCCGCGTCGGTGAGAGCCGCAGGCGGGTGAAGACGGCCATCGAGTCGGCGGTCGCGCCCCCACCGAACTCTCCGCGTTCGAGCAGCGTCACCTCGTGGCGGTCCGCGAGGTGGGCCGCGACGCTCGCCCCGACGATTCCCCCGCCGACGACGACGATTCGGCTCACGGTCGCTCCCGCCGACGTCGTCCGACGGCGGTCGACTGCCGCTCGTCTCCCCGCCGGTTCCGCTCGCGGTGTGGGTAGCGCATCGACCGGCCGTGAGGCGTCGAGGCACATAGCACCCGCGCCCCGGGGACCGTCCGGACCGGTCCGGGAGGCGGACCCGACGACGCGGGCGCCGGTCTCGAAGGGCCCCGAGCACACTACGCCGCCGCATGTCTCCGGATCGGGATTCGCGACGTCCCGTGTCGCATCGAGGCGTCGCTCCCCGTCAAGCGGCGGGGAATCCGTCGGAGGTCCTCTCGGTCCGGGGACCCCGAGGGCGCTACCGGCTTTCCGTCGGGGCGCTCGACTCGAAGGGTATAGCAGGCCGCCGCCCCTCGGGCGGGTATGCTCACGTTCGTCGGACTCGGGCTCTACGACGAGAGCTCGATCACCGTCGAGGGCCGCGACGCGCTGCGCGCGGCCGACCGCGTCTTCGCGGAGTTCTACACCTCGCGGCTCGCGGGAACGACCGTCGACGACCTCGCGGCCCACCACGGGGTCGACATCGAGGTGCGCGACCGCGCGGGCGTCGAGCGCGACCCCGAGCCGATCCTCCGGGCCGCCGCGGAGGGCGACGCCGCCTTCCTCACCGCCGGGGACACCATGATCTCGACGACCCACGTCGACCTCCGCCTGCGGGCCGCCGAGCGCGAGATCGAGACCCGCGTGCTCCACGGGACGACCGCCGAGACCGCGGCCGCCTCGCTGACCGGCCTCCAGAACTACCGCTTCGGGAAGGCGACCACGCTCCCGTTCCCGTACGCCCACGGCGCCGAGGGCGTTCCCGGCAGCGTCCGGGAGACGCTGACCGCCAACCGCGAACGGGGGCTTCACACGCTGGTCTACCTCGACATCAAGCAGGAACGCGGGGAGTACATGACCGCCGACCGCGGGGCCGACCTGCTGGCGACCCACTGGGACGGGGCGGCTCTCGGCGTGGCGGTCTGCCGGGCCGGGAGCCCCGATCCCCTCGTCGCGGCCGACCGCCTCGACGCGCTCGCCGACCGCGCGCTGGGCGACCCGCTGCACCTGCTCGTGGTCCCCGGCGACCTCCACGCCCTGGAGGCCGACGCGCTGGTCGAACTCGGCGGCGCGCCGGAAGAAGTCCTGCCCGACCCCGTCTGATCGCGCGCCCGGTCGTCTGCGACCGGGGTCCCGGAGTCGTCCCCCTCGACGGCCGCCAGGAGGTCGTACTCGGTGCCCGTCAGCATGTAGAGGACGTCCTCCAGCGGGACGACGATCTCTGGGAGTTCCCGGACGACCAGCCACGTGATCCCGATCAGCGCGACGACCGACAGCACCTGCGCGAGGATCCGATCGGCGACGAAATACGAGACCATGTACGGGTCGCTGGAGGCGAACAGCGTCATCACCAGGTCCGGGAAGACGTGGAGGCGCTGCTGGCCGAACGAGAGTCCGATGAACACGTTGCGAACGATGTTGAGGCCGTAGATCACCGGCACCGAGACCGCCAGCGCCCGGAGCTTCCGCCCCAGGGGCGCGCGGACGGCGCCGATCGCGCCCGCGAAGATGGCGATGCTACCGAGTCCCGTACAGGCGATCCGGATCGTGTACGTGACGCGGTGGTCCTCCGCCGGCCAGAACTCGAAGGTGCTCCGGAGGTCCGGCCGCCCGACTTCGGCGCCGCTGATGACCGTGAAGTCCTCCGGGGTAGTCTGACCGACCAGACCCATCGCGAACTCCGTCTGGCGGGTGACCGTCTCGATGAGGAACGCCCGCGCCGGGCCGTAGGCCTCGAACGGCAGGAAGACCAGCGCCATCCCCGCGACGGCGCGCGTGAGGACGAACAGCGAGTCCCGACCGTTCGCCAGCAGGTAGGCGGCGTAGAGACAGCCCGGGACCGCGATCAGGCTGCCCAGCCCCTCGACGATGCTCTTGGAGGTGACCGCGTAGTAGTGGATCAGGGAGAGCCAGAAGGCCGCGAAGACGACCCACGCGAGGACGGCGGCGTACCGCGCGGGCTCGCGGCGGTCGGCCGCCTCCAGCGCGACGGCCGCGAGGAGGGCCCCGAGGACGATCCAGGCGAGCGGATCCGAGAACCCGTGGAACCACCGCAACGCGCTCACGACCGTCTCGAATCCCAGCACGTCCGGGGAGTAGTGAGAGGCGAGTATATGTCTTGTCCTGCGCCGCCGCCGCGAGAGCTACCGCTCGCCGGGAAGCGCGCCGAAGAATGGAACCGCGAAACCGCAGACCGGACGGAGTCCGGTGGTTCTAGAGCGACCCGTTAGTTGCCGCGGCGCACCGCGAGGAGCGCGGCGGCGACCAGTGCGATGAGAGCGACGATCGCACCGAAGCCGGG
>PXRR01000066.1:9160-47574 GCA_003021975.1 Halobacteriales archaeon QS_5_70_17
CCTGCGCGTCGTCGGTGACGATGTTACCTTCGGCGTTGGTGTACGGACCGTCCTCGCTCCCGTTGGAGTCGACGAAGTCGTACTGCTGGTTGTCGTTGGTGTCCTGGTGCGGCATGGCGATGGCCGTGCCGTCCTCGGAGTACGGCTCGTCGAGCGTGACGTTGACGTCACTGACGTTGCCGGCCTCCTGGTAGTCGGACGTGCCGCGGACGCTCTCGAGCGTCGCGCCGTCGAGCAGCGTGTCATCGTGGATGGTGATGAAGCCGCCCTCGGGGAGCGACGCGGAGGCGACGGTCACGTAGCTACCGTCGGTCGTCTGGTCCTCGACGGTGACCGAGGCGGCAGCGCTCCCGTTCTCCGTCTCGTTGGAGACGGTCACGGTCGCCTGGTCCGTGACGGGCTCGCCGTCCTCGGTGTAGGGACCGTCGTCGCTACCTTCGGAGGTAACGAAGTCGTACTCCTCGTTGTCGTTGGTGTCCTTGTGCGGCATGGCGATGGCCGTGCCGTCCTCGTCCTGCGTGTACGGCTCGTCGAGCTGGATCTCGACGTCACGCACGACCTCGTCGGGACCGCTGGTCTCGATGTAGTCGGACGTGCCGCGGACGGAGTCGAAGACGTCACCGTCTGCCAGCGAGCCGTCGTGGATGGTGATGAAGCCACCGTCGGACAGCCGCACGGCGGTGACGACGACGGTCTGGTTGTCACCGGCCGAGACGTTCTGCGACTGGATGTTCACGGAGGCCTCCTCCGCGGGCTCGACGACGCCCTCAGCCTGGGCGGTGGTGCCCTGGTCGAGTTCGACCGTGGCGGTGAACGTCGTGTTGGTGCTGACGCCCTCCATGTCGAACTCGGCCTGGAAGGTGCCGTCGTCCTGGACCTCGACGTCATCGTCGAGGAGGAACGGCGAGTCGCCCGTGGACTTCACGCGGACGGTACCCTCCGTGCCGGGGGCGACGGAGGTTTCACCGCTGACCGTGGCGTTGGACTCGGCGCGCACGACGACCGTGTCCTCGCCGTCCATCTGCTCGGTGTCGAACTCGACGGTCCGCTCGATGACCTCGTAGGAGGTGTTGAAGTCAGTCTCCTCCGAGATGCCGGTGTCCTCGGTGAGCGTGAGCGTCACGTCGTACTCCTCGGCGTCCCGGAAGTCCTCGGGGAGCTGACTGGAGTCTACGGTGACGTAGACGACGCCATCGTCGGAGTCAGCGTAGACGTTCGACGCGTCGAGGACCTGGGAGGTGTTCAGCGAATCGGCGTCCTCGTTGGGCCCGGACTCGACCTCCTCGATCTCGAGGGTCGCGTCGGTGTTGGTCAGCATGGCGTCGAAGCCGCCCTCGGACTCGATGGCACCGAAGATGCCGCTACCTTCGAGCCGGTGGACGACGACGTCGCCCTGCGCGGTCTGGTCGCTGTCGGTCGTCATCTCCTCGACCTCGGAGGCGTTACCGGCGTCACCGAAGGAGGAGCCGGGCATCGTGCTCACTTCGAGGGAGTCGACCGAGCCCTCGTTGATGACGAGCGTCGCGACGTCAGTCTCCTCGCCGTTGACCGACGCGCTCAGATCGTAGTCGGTCGCCTCGATGATGTCCGAGAGACCGTCCTGGTCGGTCTGCGAGCTGTTGACGCTGACGTCGTCCTCCTCGGAGGAGAACGCGTCACCGACGTTGGAGCTGGTCGCGTGACGTTGTAGTTGACCTCGTCGGAACCGACCTGAACCTGAGCGGTGTCGGTCTCGGTCAGCTCGACGGTCATCTCGGTGACGTCACCCTGCGTGCCCTGGTAGACCGACTGACTGAACTGCGCGTCGGTGTCCGGGACGTCGCCGACGCCGATCGTGGCGTTGGCGGACGCGGTGGTGTCGTTGACCTCGAAGTCGAACTCGTAGTCGCCGTTGTCGACGTTCGAGAAGTCAGCGGACAGCTGGTCGCTGGTGACGTTGACCTGGACGGTGTCACCGGTGACCGTTCCGCCGAAGACGCTCTGAACTTCGGAGTTAGAGAGGCTACTCGAGGAGACGTTCACCGTGTACGACGCACGGTTGGAGTCGAGGTTGAGCGTCGTGGAGTCGCCCGTCTCGACGTTGTCGTCGGCGAAGCTCGCGTCGAGCGTCTGCTCGCTCACGCGGAGTTCGGCGAAGACGTTACCGTCACCGTCCTCGAGCTCGTAGAGCCCGGTGTCGAGATCTTCGGTCTCGACTGTGACGGAACCGCTGTCGGCGTTGACCTGGTCAGCTACTGTGCCATCGTCGGTATCGACGATCGTAACGGTCTCACCATTAGAGAGGTTGCTGTCGGAAATGGTGACGACCTGCCCTTGGAAGGCAGTCGTTCTGCTCTGGGCCGCGGCGGTGCCGGTGAGCGCGATGGCTCCCACGAAAACCGAAGAGACCATCAGCGCAGCCAGCAGCAGGCCGCGGATCTTGTCTTGTGTACCTGTCATGGTTGGAATCTGGGTGTACCAGTTGGCGACAGAACGGTACCCGAAGAGGTGGCCGAACCGGCCGTGAAACGTTCGGGATCTCGTACTGTCACCATGGGTAGGGGTACACTCAGAGAGTAAGGCCGTCATTATAAATGCTTTCTGGTGGTGGTAAGATCGTATTAACTGCCTTCGCGGCCAAATTCGTGGGGTATAGGCCTTGTGGTGATTGCCGCGCAAACGTCGTACGTACGTCTGACGAAGTATGTGCAATACTATGATATCACCTCGGTTGAAAAAAGGACGTTCGGAGCGTAGAAAGAGTTTGTTAGTAGGTAGTAATGGGTCATTTGCACCGCCGAATGGAGCTGTCGGGGGACGATCCCGATCTCGTGTCCGTCGCCGATCCGCGCGAAGGCGTAGCTGCCGTTACAGGAGTCGCGGTCGCGGTAGCTCTCCGCGCCGCGTCGCATCAGCGTCTCCCAGGCGCCCTCCAGGTCGGGGTCCGAACTGCGAGGTGGCCCCACGCGTCGGCCGTCTCGTAGGAACGGTCGCCGCGCTCCCAGGCGAGTTCGACCGCCATCGCCTCGTCGGCGGCGTCGCCCGGCGCGAGCAGGCACCTGGCAATACCGCCGGACCCCCCGCGGTCCACGAGGTCGTAGCCGAGTTTGCGAACGTACCAGCCGATCGCGCCGCCGGCGTTCCCGACGCGGACCGCCGCGTGATCGAGGCTCCACTCGGCGCCGTAATCGCGCTCGACGATCCGGACCTCGTGGCCGTCTGAATCGGTCATGGACGGGGGGCGCCCCTCGGAGGCGTCGGGGGCGCGGTGTTCCTCGACGCCCGCTGCGATCGACCGTCGGTAGGCGTCGGAGGCGTCGTCGGTCCGGACCGCGAGAGTGACTCCACGCGTCCCTGTGCGTGTACGTGCGCACGCCGTGATTGTGAACTCGAGGAGAGCGCTCTCCTCGTGGGCGGCGCCGGGGCCGAGGAAGACCGTGGTTGACCCCTTCTCCCTCCCAGCGGCCCTTCTCCCGGTAGTCGAGATGGGTCGTGTACCAGTCGAGCGCGGCGTCGAGGTCCTCGACGCGGATCATCGTGTGATCGAGCGTCCCCGACACGTCCGCGGGGACGACCACTGCGGCGATAAGCCTGCGGCCGGCGACGTTCGGCTACCGGCCGGCGGCCCCGACGGAACTGACTGAGCGCGGCGCAGACGAGCAGTCCGCCGGTGAGCCGGGGGTCCTCGACGTCGACCGTGCCCAGCGCTGCCAGCGCCAGTGCGACCCCGTAGAGGGCGGCCCCGATCAGCCAGGCGTCGATGTAAGCCGCCCGTCCGCCCGGCGTGAGCCGCAGGTAGTCGAGGGCGTTCACCAGGAACCAGGGGTTGTCATTGACCAGTCCGAACGGGAACACCAGCGTGAGGTCGGGGCCGACGACGACCGTCCACGGGACGACTCCCGCCGCGGCGACCGCAAGCAGGCGTCGGACCCCGGTGGGGTCGACTGCGGCGGGGAGCGGACCGGACCTGCCGGCGGGGCTCATCGCCGCACGACCAACCGGAGGACGTCCTCGTCGGCGAGTTCGTGGTCCATCCCGACCTGCTGGTCCTCGTGTTTCGCGCTCGGGCCGGACACCCGGGCGAAGCGGAACCGCTCCTTGAAGTCGCCCCCGATCTTCTCGCAGGCGTCTTCGACGGTATCGCCCGCCCGCAACACGAGCGGTTCCTCGTAGTCGACGCCCCGCCCCGGTTTGTCCATGAACACCCGTATCATTCCGAGTTCCTCCCAGATCGACTGCTTGAGGCTGTCGAGACCCTTCTCCTCCTCGGCGCTGATGAACACGGCCTCGTCGGGGTCGATCCCGTGGGCCTGCAGGTCCTCGTGGACCGTCTCCAGGTAGTCGGGTTCGATGAGGTCGGCCTTGTTCACCGAGACCAGCGAAGGGAGGTAGACGCGGTTGTCCATCAGCGCGTCGACGAGTTCGTCGATGGAGCGGTTCTCGCGGATCGTCACGTCGGCGTTGATGTAGTCGTACTCCCGGAGGACCTGCTTGATCGTCCCCTCGTCGAGGTCGACGTCGTCGCCGGTGGTGAGGTTGATCCCGCCCTTGTGGCGCTTGCGGATCGAGATGTTGGGAGGGTCCGTGTCGAGGCGAACCTTGTTCTCGTAGAGTTCCTCGCGGAGCCGCTCGTACTGGTCGATCTCGAACACGGAGAGGACGAACAGGACGAGGTCGGCCGTCCGGACGACCGACAGCACCTCCCGGCCGCCGCCGCGCCCGCCGGCGGCGCCCTCGATGAGCCCCGGGACGTCCAGCAGCTGGACGTTGGCGCCGTTGTACTGGAGCATCCCGGGGTTGACGTCCAGCGTGGTGAACTCGTAGGCGGCGGTCTCGCTGTCGGCGTTCGTGAGCGCGTTCAGCAGCGTCGACTTCCCGACCGAGGGGAATCCGACGAGAGCGACGGTCGCGTCCCCGGTCTTCTCGACGGCGTACCCCTGGCCGCCGCCGGCCGACGACTGGTTCTGGAGCTTCTCCTTTTTCTGGGCGAGCTTGGACTTCAGACGGCCGATATGTGCTTCGGTGGACTTGTTGTACGGAGTGGTGGCGATCTCCTCCTCGATCTCCTCGATCTCCTCCTCAAGTCCCATTGCTACTGGCTCCGCCGGCGCCGGCGAAAAAAGTGTCCTTTAGCCGGCCGCCGCGCGCTCTCTGACGCTCACCGCTAAACCCGTCGAGTCCCAAGCGCCGGTATGGAGAAGCGACGACTAGCGTACAACCTGGTGTTGTCCGGTCTCGGGTTCGTCGCGGCGTTCCACGTCGTGTTCAGCCAGATCTTCCAGTACGGGCTCACGGTCGTCGGGATCGCCGGGCTGATCCTCGTCGGCGTCGGGTTCCTCGTCGTCAACCTCTGAGCGTCGGGCGGCCGGCCGGCGAGCGCCGGGATTTCAATATATTAATACGCTCCCGCCGACCACCGTCAAATGATGAGCGACCCCGCTCGGCTTCGGGACAGCACGCAGATCGTCCTTCCCTCGGACGCCCTGGAGGGTCTGCGGGCGGACCTCGAGCGGGAGTTCGTCCTCTCGTTCGTCGAGCGCGACGGGACGGTCAGGATCATCGGCAGTCCCGTCGAGATCAACGACGCCAGCGATTGGCTCTCCAGACACGGGGTCTCGGTCCGCTGACCGCGGATCGACGGACCGCGACCGTCGGGACCGCGACCGTGCGAGCCGTTCTCCCGCCGAGGGCAGACGGCAATCCTTAAAACCGCAAGGACGGACATAGCGGACATGGGAGGTACCATCGAAGTTCTCATCCCCGGCGGCGAGGCCGATCCCGGCCCGCCGCTCGGACCCGAACTCGGCCCGACGCCGGTCGACGTACAGGCCGTCGTCAGCGAGATCAACGAGCAGACCGCGGCGTTCGACGGCACCGAGGTCCCCGTCACCGTCACCTACGAGGACGACGGGAGCTTCGAGATCGACGTCGGCGTGCCGCCGACGGCCGCGCTGATCAAGGACGAACTCGGCTTCGACACCGGTAGCGGGAAGCCCAACTCCGAGTTCGTCGCCGACATGTCGGTCGACCAGCTGATCACCATCGCCGAGCAGAAGCTCCCGGACCTGCTGGCCTACGACACCAAGGGCGCCGCCAAGGAGGTCGCCGGCACCTGCGTCTCGCTCGGCGTGACCGTCGAAGGCCAGGACGCCCGCGAGTTCAAACAGCGCCTCGAGGACGGGGAGTACGACGACCAGTTCCCCGAAGAGGAAGAGGAAGTCGCCGCGTAGCCCGGCCCGACCCGCTTCTCTCAGTTCAGGTTCAGATCGCCACCAGGAGCGCCGCGTAGCCGGCCGCCCCGAGGACGAACGCCCACGAGCGGCTCGACCGCGCCTCGGGGAGTTCCTCCTTGATGGCGTTCAGCACCGTCGCGCCGGCGACCACCGCGAACCCGAGATTCACGAACGCGGCGTCGACCGCGCCGAGCGTCCCGACAGCCGCTCCCGCCAGCACCGCCGCCGCGAGCACCCACCGTCCCGCGCGGTGGTACGACGACGGGTAGTGGTGCGCGAGGGCGTGGTCGTTGACCAGGAGGTGGAGGCCGAGCGCGGTGGCGTAGAGGATCCGTGACGCCGGTCCCGGGAGGTCGTGGTGGACCAGCAGGTAGCCCACGAGCGCGTTGTAGACGCCGAACGCTGCGACGTGGAGTCCGAACAGCCAGCTGCCTTCGTCGCGGTTCTTCGCGCGCTGTTCGAGGACGTGGAAGCCGACGAACCCGAGCAGCGCGACCAGGTAGAGGTGGTGTTCGACGAAGCCGACGGCGGCGCCGAACCGCTCGGCGACCGCCCCGTTGTCCGCGTGCAGTTCCGGCAGGAGGTGGACGAAGACGTAGCTGACCGAGACGCCGCCGGCCACCGACAGCCAGACGCTCCGGGGGACCATCGAGAGGCGGACGCGGGCCGCGAAGACGTGGACGGCCGCGAGGGCGGCGGCGAGCACCAGCGCGAGCAGAGACACGGGCGACCGGACGGTCGGCGCCCGCTTGTATCTACGGCCTCCGACGCCCGGGAGGCGGAAAGAGCGCCGCGCGCTCGGCCGTCGCGGCCGAACGGAGCCCGGGGTCGCCGTCCCGTCACTTCGACGTGTTTAAGTCCGCGACGTGACTCGTGGCAATCGAGGCAGGTTCACGCCTGTTTCACGCCGTAGGAGCCACCAGGCGTACTACGGAGGTGAACAATGGCAGATCAGGAAATAGAGGACGCAGTATCTCGCGCGCTCGACGAGGCGCCGCCGCGGAACTTCCGCGAGACGGTCGACCTCGCCGTCAACTTGCGCGACATAGACCTAAACGATCCGTCCAACCGCGTCGACGAGAGCATCGTGCTCCCGAGCGGAACGGGTCAAGACACACGTATCGTCGTGTTCGCCGAGGGCGAGACCGCCCTCCGAGCCGAGGACGTCGCCGACGACGTGCTCGACGGTGACGACCTCGAGGACCTCGGGGACGACTCCGACGCCGCGAAGGATCTCGCGGACGACACGGACTTCTTCATCGCCGAGGCGAACATGATGCAGGACATCGGCCGATACCTCGGGACGGTCCTGGGGCCACGCGGGAAGATGCCGACGCCGCTGCAACCCGACGACGACGTCGTCGAGACGGTCAACCGGATGAAAAACACCGTCCAGCTCCGCAGCGGCGACCGGCGCACCTTCCACACCCGCGTCGGCGCCGAGGACATGTCCGCCGGGGAGATCGCCGACAACATCGACGTCATCGTCCGCCGGCTCGAGTCGGACCTCGAGAAGGGGCCGCTCAACATCGACGCCATCTACGTGAAGACGACGATGGGACCCGCGGTGGAGGTGGCCTAATGTCCGCCGAATCCGAGCGCAAGACCGAGACCATCCCGCAGTGGAAACGTGAGGAGGTCGACGAACTCGTCGACACGATCGAGTCCTACTCGAGCGTCGGCATCGTCGACCTGACGGGCATCCCGAGCCGGCAGCTCCAGGCCATGCGCAAGGACCTGTACGGCACGGCCGAGCTGCGCGTCTCGCGGAACACCCTCGTCGTGCGCGCGCTCCAGGAGGTCGACGACGGCCTCGAGCAGCTGACGGAGTTCGTCGAGGGTCAGGTCGGGCTGATCGGGACCAACGACAACCCCTTCGGCCTGTACAAGGAACTCGAGGCGTCGAAGACGCCCGCGCCGATCAACGCCGGCGAGGTCGCCCCCAACGACATCGTCATCCCGGAGGGCGACACCGGCATCGACCCCGGCCCGTTCGTCGGGGAACTCCAGCAGGTCGGCGCCGACGCTCGCATCCAGGAGGGTTCGATCCAGGTGCTGTCCGACTCGACCGTGCTCGAGGCCGGCGAAGAGGTCAGCCAGGACCTGGCGAACGTCCTGAGCGAACTGGGCATCGAGCCCAAGGAGGTCGGCCTCGACCTCCGGAGCGTCTACTCGGAGGGCGTACTCTTCGAGCCCGAGGAGCTGGCGCTGGACGTCGAGGAGTACCGCGCGGACATCCGGTCCGCCGCGGCCGGCGCCCGCAACCTCTCGATCAACGCCGTCTACCCGACCGCCCGGACCGCCGGCGCGCTGCTCTCGAAGGCGAGCAACGAGGCCCGCTGGCTGGGCCTGCACGCCGCCATCGAGAGCCCCGACGTCGCCGACGACCTCGTCGCGAAGGCCGACGCGCAGATGCGCGCGCTCGCGTCGCACATCGACGACGAGGAGGCGCTGCCCGAGGAGCTTCGCGGCGCCGACCTCGGCGGCGCGGCCGGCGAACAGGCGGGAGACGAACCCGAAGACGAACAGGCAGACGACCAAGCAGCCGAGGCCGACGCCGACTCCGACTCCGACGAAGACGACGACGACGACGAGGACGGCGGCGACGCGCTCGGCGAGATGTTCGGATAACACAGACCAATGGAGTACATCTACGCAGCACTCGTCCTGAACGAGACCGGCGAAGAGATCAACGAAGACAACGTCACGAGCGTCCTCGAGTCCGCTGGCGCGGACGTCGAGGAGTCCCGCGTGAAGGCCCTCGTGGCCGCCCTCGAGGACGTCGACATCGAGGAGGCCGTCGAGGAGGCCGCCGCGGTCCCCGCCGGGGGCGCCGCGGGCGGCGCCGCTGCCGGCGGCGCCGAGGAAACCGAGGAGGCCGAGGAAGACGAGGCCGAAGAGGAGGAGGCCGCCGAAGAGGAGGCCGAGGAAGACGAGGAAGACGAGGCCGACGGCGAGGGCCTCGGCGAGCTGTTCGGCTGAGCGGCGCTCCACGCTCCGAGCGCGATCCACACCTTCCTTCGTTTGTCGACGCCCCAGCGGCGGCAGTTGCGTGAGCGAGCGCCGTCCGTCCCTCCGCCCGGCGCGTCGCGGTGCCGGTCGCCCGAACGTTTAGGTACGGGGGCGGGACCACTCCGGCGCGATGGAGTCGTTCGGACTCGGCGCCGGCGGGGGTCGGGGACTGGCGGTGATCGCGTACGCGCTGGCCGGCGTCGCGCTCGGCACCGTCAGCGGCCTCCTCCCGGGGTTGCACGCCAACAACATGGCGCTGGTGCTGGCCGCCGCGGCGCCGCGGGTACCGGGGCCCCCGGTGCTGGTCGGCGCCGCGATGCTGGCCGCGGGAGTCGCCCACACGTTCCTCGACGTCGTGCCCGCGCTCGCGCTGGGCGTGCCCGACCCCGCGATGGCCGCGAGCGCGCTCCCGGGGCACCGGCTCGTGCTGGCGGGCCGGGGGCCGGAGGCGCTGTGGCTGTCGGCGCTGGGCAGCGGCGCGGCGGTCGCGCTGGCCGTCCCGCTCGCGGTTCCGGTGACCAGCGCGATGACGGCGGCCTACCCGGCCGTGCGCGCGCACTTCCCGCTCGTGCTCGGGGCGGTCGCGCTGGCGCTGATCGCCACAGAGCCGACCGTCCGAGGCCGCGTCGGCGGGGCCGGCGCGCTCGCGACCAGTTTCGCCCTGGGAGCTGCGACCCTCGACCTGGCCGCCGAGGGTCCGGTCGCCGCGGGCGGGACGCTCACCCCGCTGTTCGCGGGGCTGTTCGGCGCACCGGTGCTGATCGACGCCGTCGGCGGCGCGGGCGTCCCGCGGCAGGCCGAGGCGACCGTCGCCGTCTCCCGGCGGGCGGTCGCGGGGCTGGCGGCGGTCGGGACGCTCGCCGGCGCAGTGGTGGGCTACCTGCCGGCGGTCTCGAGCGCCGTCGCGGCGACGCTGGCGCTGCTGGCGGTGCCCGGCCGCTTCGACGCCCGCGGGTTCGTCGTGACGACCAGCGGCGTGAACACGGCGAACACCGTCTTCGCGCTGTTCGCGCTGACGGCCCTCGGATCGCCCCGGACGGGCGTGCTGGTGGCCGTCGAGCGGGCGGGCGTCCCCCTCGACCTCCCCGTCCTGTTGACCGCGGTGGCCGTCGCCGCCGCCTGCGGGTTCGTCCTCGTGGTCACGCTGGGGCGGATGTACCTGCGGGCGGTCGGCGCGGTCGACCCGACGTGGCTGTCGGCGGTCGTCCTCGCGGGGCTCTGTGCGCTCTCGTATCTGTTCGCCGGACCCATCGGGGTCGCCGTCCTCGCCGCGGCGGCGCTCGTCGGTCGGATTCCCGTGATCTTCGGCGCGCGCCGCGCACACCTGATGGGGGTGCTCTACCCGGCGCTCGTCCTATAGGAAGCGGATCGACCATCGGGAGGGGATCGGCCGGGGCCCCGAGCACCGCGTGGATCCGGAGCATCGAGAGACAGCCCCCCACCACGGGACCGCGGGCGGTCGCGTTCGGGGGGCGTCCCAGGCCCACCCCCGCGCCGGGAACCACGGCCGCGTCTCGTCGGCCTCGAAGTCGGCGTAGCTGTCGGTCCACCCCTCGGCGGGGTCGGCCTCGCCGAGCGGCGTCGCGCGGAGCGCGCGGCGGACCCACCGGCGGGTGTAGGGGTGGATCTCCGGGTCGGCGACCGGATCCGGGGACAGCTGTCCGCGGTAAAAGGAGACGACGCCGGCCCGGATGAGCAGGGCGTGGACGTGGGTGTTGTCGCTGCCGCCGGAGAACCGGGGTGGGGTTCGCCCCGAGGAACTCGGGGTCGAGCCGGCCGACCAACTGGTGGGCGACGTTGCCGCCCATCGCCGCCACCACGCCGGCGACGTCGTCGGCCGCGAACGCCCGCCGGAGGTCGACGGCCCGCTCGTCGGGGTAGTCTTTCAGCCACTCGGTCGACTTCCGGGCCGTCGGGTCGACCTCGACCTCGAGGTCGAACGAGCGCAGGCGGTCGAGTCCGCGGTCGAAGGCCGCCGGGGCGGCGTGAGACGTGGCGACCACCGCGACGGTGTCGCCCGCCTCCACCGGCGGTGGGTACTCGCAGTCCGAGTCCATCGAGAACTACCGCCCGCCACGCCGGGGGACGGCATGAAACGCGGCCCTGCGACTGCGGGAGCGTAGCCGCCGCCTGTTAAATGTACTCCTGCCGGCGGAAGTGAGCGAGCGTCACGGCCGCGACCAACAGCCTCCCGAGCGTCGCCGCCGGGTAGGCGTACGGCCAGAGGAGTTCGGGCGTGTTGAACGCCGAGGAGGCGGGGTCGAAGTTCGTCCCGTAGACTCCGGCGATGAACGCCAGCGGGAGGAAGACCGTCGCGACGACCGTCAGCGTCCTCATCACCTCGTTGGTCGACTGGGAGACGGTGTTGAGGTAGATGTCGCGGGCGCCGATGGTCAGGTCGCGGTAGGTCTCGGTGAGGTCGACGATCCCGACGAGGTGGTCGTAGACGTCGCGGAAGTACTTCTCGGTCTGGGAGCCGACCTGGTCTGGGTCTCCCCGGGCGAGCGCCCCGAGGGCGTTCCGGGAGGGCCAGGCCACCTTCCGGAAGGAGAGGAGGTCCCGGCGGACGCCGTTGATCCGCTGGAGGGTCTCGATCCCCGTCGAGACGAGCACCTCCTCCTCGACGGTCTCGATCTGGGTCTCGGCGGCGTCGAGGACGTCGGGATCCGGACGTCGCCCCTGTCGACGGCGCTTCAGACGCGGTCGACGGCCTCGATGGGCACCGTCGACAGGGTACAGAGCCACTCGTCGCCGAGGAAGACGCCGACGGGTTCGTCGCGGATCTCCTCGTCGAACGAGCGGTCGCCGGCGGCCAGTTCGGCCTCTTTCGCCAGGACGAACGTGTAGTCGGAGTACTCCTCGGGTTTCGGGCGGACGTTGCGCTCGAGTCCTCGACGGCCAGCGGGTGGATGCCGAAGGCGTCGGCGACCTGCCGGAACTCCTCTGGGTCGGCGTCGGTCGCGCGCACCCACGTCACGCCCGGGGCGTCCCTGGCCGACCGGAGGTCCTCGTTCGTCCGGACCGCGGAGCGCTCGGCGGTTTCCTCGTCGTAGACCAGCGCCTCGATCGCGGTGCGTCACCCGACCGACCGGACGTCGCGACGAGTGCAATACCGACCATCAGTCCCGTCAGCGTGAACGACCGGCCCGGATACGGGGCCACGACGCCGACGAAGTAGCCGACGAGCGCGAGGACGATCAGCGCGACGCCCGCCGCGCGGCGGCGATTCACACCCTCCGGTGTGAGGCCAGCGAGAAAAGCGTGTCCGGGCCGTTCCCGGACCCGGAGACCGGTCACGCGACGAACGACCGTCCACAGTGTGGACAGTCGGCGTCGTCCGGATCGACGATCCCCCCGCACATGCTACAGTGAGAGAGGTCGCCACCGGAGCGGACCTCCGCCGTCGCGGGGCTTCCCTCGCGGTACCCCCGCCCGAGGAACAGGTCGACGACGCCGTGACTCCCGGAGTAGAACTCGGAGTAGCGACAGCGCTCGCAGATGACGACCGTGAACGGCCGTCCTTGGACGTCGAGCAGTTCGCCGAACAGTGACCCGGTCGTGGAGACGGTCTCGGTCGTCGCCTCGTCGTGGCCGCACTTCGGGCAGCCGAGGTCGTCGCCGGACTCGTCGCGGGCGCCGGTGGAGGATCGGTCGTTGGAAACCATACCTCCGTCCCGGTCGCCGGGAAAGAAAAGTCGAACGGCGAGGACCGCGGTCGCCGGGCTACAGCCGGTAGGTCGGCCCCTCGTCGGTGTCCTCGACCTCGACGCCGAGCGCCTCGAGACTGTCGCGGAGTTCGTCGGCGCGCTCGTAATTGTCCGCCTCGCGCTCGCGCTCCCGGAGGTCGAGCACGAGGTCGATCACGTCGCCCGCGAGGTCGACCGCTCCCTCGCCGGCCCCGTCCCCGAAGGTCAGCCCGAGGACGTCCCCGGCCAGTCCGTCGACCGTCTCGACGGCCTTCCGGAGGCCGTAGTAGTCGTACTCCGTTCGGTCGTCGACGTGGCGGTTGACCGCGCCCGCCAGATCCAGCAGGGCGGCGACGGCCTCCCGGGTGTTGAAGTCCTCGTCCATCGCGGCCACGAACGCCTCCCGGGCGTCCTCGACGGCCGCCCGGAGGTCGGGGCCGTCGACCTTCGCGTAGGCGTCCGGGGAGTCCATCGCGTCGACCGCCCGCTCGCGGGCGCGCTCGATGCGTTCCCAGCGCTCCTCGGCCTCCGCGACCGTCTCCTCCGAGAGGACGCCGCGGTTGCTGTAGGCCGTCGACAGCAGCAGGGTCCGGACGACGTTCGCGCCGAGTTCCTCGACGGCGTCGCTCACCGTCCAGAAGTTGCCCAGCGAGGAAGACATCTTCTCGCCCTCGGTCTCCAGCAGGCGGACGTGCAGCCAGTAGCGGGCGAACCGCTCGCCGGTGGCGGCTTCGCTCTGTGCGATCTCGTTTTCGTGGTGGGGGAAGACCAGGTCCTGCCCCCCCATGTGGACGTCGATGGTCTCCCCGAGGTGGGCCATGCTCATCGCCGAGCACTCGATGTGCCAGCCGGGCCGACCCTCGCCCCACGGCGAGTCCCATGTCTCCGCGCCCTCGGCGGCGACCTCGGCCGGGGCGGCCGTCTCGTGGCGGTGCTCCGCGACGTCCGATGGGGGAACGCCGCCGGCCTTCCAGAGCGCGAAGTCCGTCGGGGTGCGCTTCTCGGCGCGCTCCTCCTCGGGGCCCTGGGCCTCGAGGTCCTCGACCGACTGGTTCGAGAGCTTCCCGTACTCCTCGAAGCGGGACGTGTCGAAGTAGACCGACCCCCCGGACTCGTAAGCGTACCCCCGCTCGACCAGCGTCTCGATGAGGTCGACGATCTCGGGCACGTGCTCGCTGACCCGGGGGTAGACCTCCGCGCGCCGGAGGTTCAGCGCGCGCATGTCCTCGATCGTCTCCTCCAGGTAGTGGCGCGCGACGCTCCGCTCGTCGTCGCCGGTCTCGCCGACCCGGGCGACGATCTTCTCGTTGACGTCGGTGAAGTTCTCGACGTGGCGGACGTCGTAGCCGCGGTACTCGAGCCAGCGGTGGACGACGTCGGCGTGGGTCCACAGGCGGGCGTGGCCCAGGTGGGCGGGGTCCGAGACGGTGAGACCGCAGACGTAGAGCAGCACCTCGTCGCCGTCGACCTCGAACTCCTCGCGCTCGCCCGTGAGCGTGTTGGTCACGCGTAGGCTCATCACCCGCCGCTACCGGCGGCGTCGGTTTCAACGCATCGGATCCGCGACCGCCGACAGGCCCAACTGCCGGCCCCGCGAGCACCGGGGCATGAGCGACGACCGCGGCCCGGGGTCCGAGACCGAGTTAGACGGCGGCGCGGCACCGCCGACGCGCCGGGCGAGGGCGGCCTGCCGCGAGCGGTTCGGGGCGCCGGCCGTCCTCGCCACCGCCCCCGGCCGGGTGAACCTCGTCGGCGGGCATACCGACTACAACGGAGGGCTGGTCCTCCCGGCGGCGATCGACCGCCGGACCGCGGTCGCCGCGCGCCCCAGCGGCGGGGATCGGATCCGCGTCCGCTCGGCGACCCTCGGGGAGACGGCGACCGTCGACCCCGGGGGCGATCCGCGCAGCGAGTGGACGGATTACGTCGTCGGCGCGGCGCGGGCGCTCGACCGGAGTTCCGACACGGACGCAGCCCCGATCGGCGTCCGCGGCGTCGACCTCGCGGTCGCGAGCGACGTTCCACCCGGCGCTGGGCTCGCGTCCTCCGCCGCGCTGACGGTCGCCGTCGGCGCCGCTCTCGCGGCCCTCGGGGGAATGGACGTCCCCGACAAACGGCTCGCGGCGCTGTGCCGCCGCGCCGAGACCGAGTTCGTCGGCGTCCCCTGTGGCGTCCTCGATCAGTTCGCTTCCGTCTTCGGTCGCCGGGGCCGAGCGCTCGCGCTCGACTGCCGCTCGCGGGACTACGAGTGCCTCCCCCTCCCGGCCGCCGACGCCCGGATCGTCGCCGTCGACACGAACGTCGGACACGACCTCGCGGCCTCGGCCTACGGCGAGCGCCGGCGGACCTGCCGGCGCGGGGTCGCCCTGCTCGACGACCTGCTCGACCGCGAGGTCGACGCGCTCCGGGACGCGCGGGGAGCCTTCGGGCGGGTCGCCGGGGACCTCCCGCCGACGGTGCGGGCGCGCTGCCGGCACGTCCTCCGGGAGAACGAGCGCGTCCGCGAGGCGACCGCTGCGCTCCGGGCCGGCGAGTTCGACCGCGTCGGAGCCTGCATGGACGCCTCCCACCGGAGTCTCCGGGAGGACTACGAGGTGAGCTGTGCGGAACTCGACGCCGTCGTCGACGTCGCCCGGGACTGCCCGGGGGCCCACGGCGCCCGGATGACCGGCGGCGGGTTCGGCGGGAGCGTCGTCGCGCTGGTCGCGCCCGGCGCCGTCGACCGGTTCGCCGGGCGCGTCCGCCGGGAGTACCCCGACCGGACCGGGATCGATCCGGACGTCTACCGGTGTCGGGCCGCCGATGGCTACCGGATCGACGTCCTGGAGGGCGAGTAGGCGGTACGGGCGAGCGCCGGGGCAGAGCGACCCTCAGGCTATCGCGTCCTCGACGATCCGGAGCGTGTCGGGGCCGTCCCGGGCGCCGACGACGACCAGCACGCCCCCGTCGGTCGCCCCGGCGGCCCCGACTGCGACCCCCTCGCCGTCCAGGCGGTCGACGGCGTACGCGAGCGCCCGCGGGCCGATCCCGTCGCCGGTGGCCGTCACGGCCGTCAGATCGCCGGCGTCGGCGGCCAGCAGGGTGTCTCCGACCCGGAGCAGCGCCGCGTCGGGATCGTCGGTCGGTCCGAGGCCCCGCTGCATGGTCACGCGGACGCGGTCGGCGTCGGCCGCCGGCGGCGCGTACGGGTCGAGGTCCTCCGCGTACCGACGGAGCGCGGCGGTGATCGTCTCCTCGTCGCTGCCGGCCAGCGCGTCCTCGGTCGCTTCGAGGTGGCGGGCGGCCGCGGCGTAGTTGACGACGCCGGCCCGGAGCGCGTCGCGCAGAAACGGGCGGGCGCGGACGGCCGCCCGCGTCTCGGCGGCGAGTGACATACCCGTCGCCGGGAGGTCGACGGGAATAAGCGTCCCGGACGGTCCCGAGACAGACGGGAACCGACCTATCGCCTCGCCCGGGCGCGGCGGGCCTCGGACGCCGAAGCGGGGGGAGACGAAGCTCATAAGCCGCCGTGGACCCACTCACTGGTATGTCGCAGGCGCTCGTCATCGTCGCCCACGGGTCGCATCTCAACCCCGGCTCGAGCACGCCGACCTACGATCACGCCGACCGCATCCGAGCGTCGGGCGCGTTCGACGAGGTCCGCGAGGCCTTCTGGAAGGAGGAGCCGTCCTTCCGGGAGGCGCTGCGGACCGTCGCGGCCGACGAGGTGTTCGTCGTCCCGCTGTTCGTCTCGGAGGGCTACTTCACCGAGCAGGTGATCCCCCGGGAACTCCGCCTCGACGAGTGGAACGTCGCGGCGTGGGACTCCGACGGCACCAGCGCCAGCCACGCGACGCTGGAGGCCGAAGACGTCGGGAAGACCGTCCACTACTGCGGGCCAGTGGGCACCCACGACGCGATGGCGGACGTGCTCGTCCAGCGTGCGGAGTCGATCACCGACGACCCGGACGTGGGGGAGGGGTTCGGCCTCGCGGTCGTCGGCCACGGCACCGAGCGCAACGAGAACAGCGCGAAGGCCATCCACTACCACGCCGACCGGCTCCGCGAGCGGGACCGCTTCGAGGAGGTCCGAGCGCTGTTCATGGACGAGGATCCCGAGGTCGACGACGTCGAGGAGTTCTTCGAGAGCGACGACGTGATCGTCGTCCCGCTGTTCATCGCCGACGGCTTCCACACTCAGGAGGACATTCCCGAGGACATGGGCATCACCGACGACTACCGGACGGGCTACGACGTGCCTGCCGAAGTGGGCGGCACGCGCATCTGGTACGCCGGCGCCGTCGGCACCGAACCGCTGATGGCCGACGTGATCCTCGAGCGGACCGCCGACGCCGGCGCCGACGTCGGCGAGGCCATCGACCGGGTCCGCGCCGACGCGACCGGCGCCGCGGGCGACTGACTGCGGGCGACTGACGGCAGCGGACGTCGACCGCGAAGCGACCGACTTTACCTCCCGCCGGCCATTCGATGGCGTATGAACACGACCCAGGTCGCTGCGCTCCGAGAGGCGGCGGCGGAGAGCGTCAACTGCGACGGCCTCCGGGCGGCCGCCGACGGCGACGAGTACTCCCTCGAGACTCCCGAGGACCGCCGGGAGGGGCTCTCCGAGGAGGCGTTCCGCGAGGCCGCCGCAGCGCACGCGGACTACGTGACGAACTGGTACGTCTGGTCGCGGGATCGCCCCGAGGACCGCCGGGCGTTCCTGCGGTGGGTCGAGGGCGCCGGCGATCGGAGCGTCCCCAAGCGGTACGCCGCGCTCCGGGAGGGGACCGCCCGGACGTGGGGGGAGTTGCGGATCACCGCGTCACTGGGGGCGGACGGCGAGCGCCGCTACGACCTCCGGCACGCCGCCGACGCCGAGCGCGAGGTGGTCGACCTGTCGGTCCACGACGACCCGCTCGCCGCCCGGCGGCTGTCGAAACACGACGACGACGGCCGCTACCGGCCGCTGAGTACCGCGCCGACGCTGCAGACGGGCTGGGTGTTCCCCGGGCTGTCGGCCAACGAACTCGTCCGCGCGGTCGACGGGTTCTACCCGGCGACGGTCGCCAACTGGTACCGCGAGCGGACGGGCGACCTCGACGTGAGCGACTGGCGGGGGACCGCCGAGCGCCAGACCGGGATCTACGACATCGTCGACGAACTCTCCAGCGAGCAGGTCGAGTGGATCGCCGAGTCCTGCTGTGTCGACTCGCAGTGTCTCAAGCGCCGGCAGTGGGACGAACACGGCGGCGAGGGCGGTGAACTCGACGTCCCCCGGGGCGACGGCGAGTTCCCCTGCCGGGAGCCGTGCTCGCTGGTGATCGCCGCCGCGCGCAAGTGGACGACCCTCGAGCGCGAGGAGTCCCGCGAGTACACCTTCGAACTCACCCCGAGCGAGAAGGAGCAGGTCGAGGCCATCGTCGACGCGGTCGCGGAGGGCCGTACCGACGAGATCCGCGAGGCCGACGTCTACGAGGGGGCCAACCGCTACCGGGCGCGGTTCCTCCGCGCCAAGCGCTTCGACGAGGCGGGAAACCTCTCGGGGGCCCCCACCGACGACGAGGACGGGGACGAGGACGAGAGCGAGGAGTGAGAGCGGGGAGCGGACCGCCGACGTCGCTGCGCGCCGAGAGTTGATCGAGGGCCGCCCTCGCCGGTTTCAGGGGCGGCCGCGTTCGCGGCGCCTGTTGACGGCCACGTAGGCGGCCGCCGCGAGGGCCGTGACGACCGCCAGCACGGCGAGGACGATGGCCGCGGTCCCGCTGACGGTGAACGTCGCGACCGCCAGCAGGATCGCCACCCCGCCGAGCGCGACCGCGGGGACGACGTCGGGGCCTGCCCCGCCGGCCCCGCCGAGCGCGGGGACAGGCTCGGACTCCTGGGGCGCCGGTTCGGCGAGGGACTCGTCGACCTCGACCGGGGGCTTCTCGGGGGCGTCGGCCCCGACCTCGACGGGGACCCCCTCGGTAGTCGCGCCGTGGGCGGTCGTCACCTCGAGCGTCCCCGATCCGGTCGCGCCGTCCTCGACGGCGACGCGGACCACCTGGATGTCGTCTTTGTCCACGTAGTGGTGGCTCTCCGGGATGGACGCGATCGACGAGAGGGCGTCGTCGAGGTGGAGGTAGACGTGGGTCGCCTCGCCGTGGTTCTGGAGGCGAACGTCGAAGCTACCGCTCGCGCGGAACGACCCTGGAACGGCGAGGGTGTGGAGGCCGTCTTGATTCACGTCGACGACGAGGCTCTCGCTCACGGGGAGTAGCGTCGTGGTATGGGTAGAAAAAGGTTCAGGCTGGCGCCTCCTCGCGCATATCCGGCGGCAGGAGGTTGGGGATGCCGTCCTCGATGGGGTACTCCTCCCCGCACTCCGTGCAGACGAGCCGTCCTTCCAGGATCTCCTCGTCGTCCCGCCGGACGACCTCCAACTCGAGGTCCTGCTTGTCGAGCGGGCAGCAGAGGATCTCCATCATGGATTCCTTCATGTCCGGACACTCGGTCGGTCGAGGCAAAAAGCGTGCCGGGTCAACGCCCCGGTGTCCCTGTCGCGGGACGCGTCCGCGCACACCTCGGCCCGCTCGCTGTCGAGGCAGACCGCGCGAGCCGCGGGTATCAGCGGCCGATCGCGACCTAGAAGGGATCCTCGAGGACGACGGTCTCGTCGCGGCCGGGGCCGACGCCGACCGCGTAGATCGGCGCGTCGAGTTGATCGCTCACGTACTCGAGGTAGGTCCGGGCGTTCTCGGGGACCGCGTCGTAGCCCGACGCGGCGACGTCGCTCCAGTCGACCTCGGGCCAGCCGTCGAATTCGCGGTAGACGGCGTCGCAGTCGCCCCAGCGCTCGGTCGTCGGGGGGAGGGTCAGCCGCTCGTCGCCGTCGAGGTCGTAGGCGTGGCCGACCTTCACGGTCTCGAGGCCGGCGAGCACGTCGATGTGGTTGACCGCGAGGCCGGTGAAGCCGTTGACCCGCGCCGCGTGGCGCAGCATGGGCATGTCGAGCCAGCCGACCCGCCGCGGGCGGCCGGTGACGGTGCCGTACTCGCCGCCCTCGTCGCGGATGTACGTCGCGGTCTCCTCGGCGCTCGCGGAGGTGTCGCCGCCGTCCTCGGGCGTCTGGCCCCCGACGTGCCCCAGTTCCGTCGGCAGCGGTCCGGTGCCGACTCGCGAGAGGTAGGCCTTCACGATGCCGACGACCTCGTCGCCCGCGATCGCGGGCGCGAGACCGGTACCGGTCGCGGCGCCGCCGGCGGTGGGGTTCGAGGAGGTGACGTAGGGGTAGATTCCGTGATCGATGTCGATTGACGTGCCCTGCGCGCCCTCCATCATGACGTCGGCGCCGGCGTCGAGGTGGTCGGCGAGGAAGGCCCCGCAGTCGACGGTCATCTCCTCCTCGGCGAGGCGCTCGCCGTAGTCGCGGTACCGCTCGAACAGCGCCTCGACGTCGAAGGCCCCGGCGGGGTCGACGTCGTCGGGGTCCCCCCCGAAGACCTCCGAGAACAGCGCGCGCTTCTGCGGGACGACGTACTCGAGGCGGTCGCGCAGCACGTCCGGGTCCAGCAGGTCGCCGATCCGGATCCCGCGGCGGCCGGCCTTGTCCTCGTAGGTCGGGCCGATCCCCCGTCCGGTCGTCCCGGCCGCGAGGTCTTCCTTCTCGCTTTCCTCGATGCCGTCGAGCACGCGGTGGTACGGGAGGATGACGTGGGCGCGCTCGGCGACGCGGACGTCGGGGTCGAGGCCCCGCTCTCGCAGCGCGTCGAGTTCGTCGAACAGCGTCCCGGGGTTGACGACACAGCCGTTACCGAGCACGCCGACCTTCCCCCGGACGGCGCCGCTCGGCACCAGCGAGAGCTTGTAGGTCTCGTCACCGTACACTACCGTGTGGCCGGCGTTGTCCCCACCCTGATAGCGGACGACGACGTCGGCGCCGTCGCCGTAGAGGTCGACGATACCGCCTTTCCCCTCGTCGCCGAGTTGCGACCCGACGATGGTGACAGTCATCGTGCGCCGGTTCCGGGGGGCGTGCCAAACCGGTTACGGTCGCCGCGGCGAGTCCGGCGCGCCGCGGCCGAAGCGGGCCGAACCGGGGTCGATCCGCCACAAGCATTAATACCTCCGCTCGAGAAGTTTGCTACCAGTCCTCGTCGATTCCGAGACGGACAGCAACATTTAAACCCCGGAGACACAAGTTAACAAGTGCCATGATAGACAGGCTTGAGAAGGAAGTCGATATGCTCGAGCGCCATCTGCAGGTTCTGAAGATGGTTATCGACAACGAGCCGATCGGCATCGTGAAGATGTCCAACGAGACCGGCTACCCCCACCACAAGGTGCGCTACTCCCTCCGCGTCCTCGAGGAGGAGAACCTCATCGAGCCCTCCAGCCAGGGAGCGATCACGACCGACGAGACCGCCGAGTTCGTCGACGACCTCGACGGGAAGGTCGACGAGATCATCGAGAAGCTCGACGGGATGAAGATCGACGAGATGGCCGAAATCGAGGGCTAGAACTCCGGCACTGTCACGTGGAAGCGTCCGCTCCGCCCCTCCACGAGACCGAGATGGTAGCCGCGCTTTCGCGTGAGTTTCACGAAGCTCGCTCGTTTTCCGCCGCCGAGTAGCCCGCCGCTCGTCGTTCGCTCGTTCGCGAGTTCCAGCGCCTCCGGATCGAAGAAGCTCTCGGCGACGAGGAACGCCCCCGCGAATTCGTCGTGGGCCGCCGCCACGGCGCCGCTGCGCTCCAGCAGGGACGCCATCGCCTCCCGCGTCGCCGGCTGGCGGGAGGTGTGGACGTCGACGCAGAGCAGCGGATTGCCGAGCCGGTCCCGACAGACGACGTCGAAGCCGACCGCCTCGTCCTCGGTGTCGACCGCGCCGGCGAGTTCCGCGCGGTCGATCTCCGGAAGCGCGTCGTACAGCGCCCGGAGGCGGTCGGCGTGACCGGTGTCCCGGATCTCGTAGAGGAGGTCCCGGACGAGCCAGGCGACGACCCGCCGCTCGACGGTGTCAGCGACGTACTCCTCGAAGGGCGCCCCGTCGACGGTCGCCTCCCCGGCGTCGAACCGCGTGTGGTGTTCTAGCTGGAGGTTCTCCTCGACGGCCTCGCGGTTGTCCGCACCCCCGTGGGCGTCCCCGAGCGTGGCGTCGCTCCGCGAGCGGTAGCGGACGAACAGGTCGGTTCCGGCGAGCGCCTCCTCGGGGGACAGGGAGACGCTCCGCGCGTCCGACGCGTCGGTCGAGACCTCGTTGAGGCGCTCCTCGAGGTCGGCGACGCGGTCCCGCAGTCGGTCCCGCTCGGCGAGCAGGTTCTCCCGCTGGGCCTCCAGGCGGTCGTTGTCCGCCTCGAGGCGCTCGATGCGGGCTTCTAGTTCCGGACTGGACCCGGGCCGCGCCGGAACCGGTGGCCGACGCCTCCGCGGCGGCCGCGCCGCCCGTCCGCTCCGGGGTCTCGTCGCGCGCAGGTCCGGTCTCGGCCGGCGCCGCGGGGACGTGCCTGACCGCCGGCGAGAGGTCCGCCGGGAGGGTCGGTGGCGACGGCGCGTCATCGGACCGCGGCGCGGGTCCGGGGTCGGCTCCCGGGACCGGATCCGCGCTCGCCCCGGTCGAGGTGCGGTCGCCCTCACCGTCGCCGATCCCCCCGATCGGCGCGTCGAGCGCCGGTTCCGGATCCGCGTCGGCCGCGCTCGCCGCCGAGGGAGTCCCGCCGGCGCCCGGTCGGTCGGGGGCGGCTCCCCCGGCGTCGGGTTCGTCAAGGGACCCCGCCGCGGGCACGTCCGGCGGCGCGCCGTCGCGTCCGCTCTGCTCGGAGCCCCCGGGGTCGGCCGGTCCCGACACCGCGGACCCGGTCGCGGCAGAGCCGGCGCCGGTGCCGGCGCCAGCGTTCCCGGAGTCGGGGTTCGACTCCGACTCCGGTTCCGGGAGGTCCAGTGGCGCCACGTCGACGGCGGTGACGGTGTAGATGCCGACCTCGTCGGCGGCCCGTTCGAGGGCCTCCTCGCCGGTCACGGTCCGGTCGCTCTCGCCGAGGAACGCGGCGTAGGTGGGATCGCCGCCGTAGTAGACCGCGTAGTAGTCGCCGCTGAGGACGTTCTCGGAGAGTTCGACGTACCCGGTGAACCCCCCGTCCCGGAGCGTCTCGTGGACCTCCCGGAGCGGGGTCTGTTGGGTGTAGTACCGGCCCCGCTGGTCCCCGTCGCGTTCGATCATCGCGAACAGCAGCGGGAGCGACGGTGCGGGCGCCTCGTGTGCGGTGAGGTCGGCGGCGTCGGCGACCGCCTCGACGGTCCCGTCGGCGACGCCGACGGCGTGGCCGTTGAGCATGAACAGCCGGGCGCCGGCGCCCGACACGACCCCGGTGAACCCGGACCGCGAGAGGGCGGCGAGTCCGTCGGCCGGACGGGTCGGCCAGTCGTCTATGCGTTCGACAGCGCGCGAGTGCATAGTCCGGGATCGTCCCGGAAGGTAAATAATCTGTACTCTATATGTATTCTGTCCGTGAAAGTAAGGCGGCGTCGGTCGGGGACGGGTCCGGGCGTCTCAGAGCCGCTGTTCGGCGTCGTCGGCCAGTTCCTGCATCCGCTTGGAGATGCGGCCGGCGTCGGAGAACTCGTCTTCGCTCATCGCGGTGGCCAGCGCGTTGCCGAGGACGAAGACGGCGTGTTTGTGCTCGCTCTTGGACTTGTGGACGTCGTCGGGCGTCACGTCGAGTCCGTCGTACGGGTCGAACAGCGACTCGTCGACGGTCTCGACGTCCCGGAAGTAGTTCATGATGGCGACCATCTGCTCGTGTAGCTCCAGGAGTTCGTCTTTGTGCATGCCTTCGCTAGTCTCGATGAACCTTTAAACGTAACGAGGTCCACGATAGCCATTCGCGCACACGCTATCGCGCGACGGGGCCACAGGGCCCGACGCCCGCCGATCGCCGATTACCGGACCGCGGTCGGGGACCGTCGCCCGCGGTCAGAAGACGTACTCGTCCTCGTGACCCATCATCCCGTCGTCCTCGAACGCGCCCTGATCCTCCTCGTCCATCGGACCGCTCGTCTTGTACGCGCGGATGCCCGCCGAGAGGAGGTCCTCGATGGCCTCCTCCCGGTTGACGAACTCGCCCTGCTCGATCAGCTGCGTGATCTGCATCTCGAGGTGCTCCGGAATAGTGATCTCGACCTGGGGCATTGATACACGACGGTTCGACAGTCGACTATATAACTCTGGCGGGGAATCTTGGCGCTACAACAAACACGCACCTACCAGCGGAAAATTATCTTTTCCGATCTCGTGTTCGCGTTGTCGATAGCGGAACTATCTCGGCCGACCGCAGGACGACCCGGTAGGCATACGGGTCGCCCGCCCCACGCCCCGGTATGAGCGTTCGCGACGTGACCGACCTCTACGAGGAGTTCGGCGACGACCGCCTCCCGCCCGGACAGCGGGAGACCTCCCGGTTCCCGGTGCTCTCGAAGAGCGGTACCCCCTCCTGGTCGCCCGAAGACTGGGAGTTCGAGGTGTGGGGAGCCGTCGAGGAGCCGCTGTCGTTCTCGCTGTCGGAGTTCGAAGCGCTCCCCAGCGAGACCCAGCGCCAGGACTTCCACTGCGTGACCGGCTGGTCCCGGTTCGACAACGAGTTTACCGGCGTCCCCTTCCCGGCACTCGCCGAGCGCGCCGGCGTCCGGGACGACGCCGCCCACGTCATGTTCCACGGCTTCGACGGCTACACGACCGACCTCCCCCTCGCGGAGTGCGACCGCGAGGAGGTGCTGTTCGCCTGGGAACTGGACGGCGAACCGCTGCCCGACGACCACGGCGGACCCGTCCGGGTCGTCACCCCTCACAAGTACGCCTACAAGGGCGCGAAGTGGGTCGACGGCGTCGAGTTCCTCACCGAGAAGCGACTCGGCTACTGGGAGAAGCGGGGCTACTCCGACACGGCCGACCCCTGGAACGAGGAGCGGTACAGCTAGCGACGCCGTCGATGGCCCGCGCGAGCCGGGAAGGATAGCCTCAAGGGCGAGCGTCCCCCAACACTTACCAATGGAATCGGCGCGCAGCGGGGGCGTGCGGGCGGGCGGCCGCGAAGACGCCGCGCTCGTCAGCCGCACCCGCGAGGTTCCCGACGTCTCCTACCGGGCGTTCCTGACCGCACAGCCGGTCCCGCGCCTCCACTGGAGCGCGCCGGACGGACTCGAACTCGCCGGGTCGGGCGCCGCCGCCCGCCTCGTCGTGGAGGACGCCGACCGCTTCGACGCGCTGCGGGCCGGGGCCTGCGACCTCTTCTCGGAGTTCGACTACGAGGGGCCCGCCGCCGCCCGCCCGCGGGCGCTGGGCGGACTGGCCTTCGACGACGACGGCGCCGGGGGCGTCCCCTGGGAGGGGTTCCCCGCCGCCTCCTTCGTCGTCCCCGAGGTACAGCTCACCCGCACCGACGAGACGACCTACGTCACGGTCTCCCGGTTCGGCGAGGGCGTCGACGTCGACAGCGTCCGGACGCTCCTCGAGGCGACCCGGAACCGGCTGGCCGACCTCCCGGCGATGGCTCCCAGCGGGGAGCCCCCGGGAGTCAGCGCGACCCGCCACGGGACCCCCGAGGCGACCTGGAAGCAACAGGTCCGTGACGCCGTCGACCGCATCGAGTCCGGGCCGCTGCGGAAGGTGGTGCTGGCGCTCGCGCTGGAGGTTGATCTCGCGGAGCGGGTGGACGTGCCGGGCGTCCTCGAACGGCTGCGCCGGACCTACCCCGAGTGCTACCGGTTTCTCGTCCAGCCGACCGCGGCGGCGGGGTTCGTCGGCGCGCCCCCCGAACGGCTGGTCCGCCTCCGGGGGCGGTCGGTGCGGACGGAGGCGCTCGCCGGGACGGTCGCCCGCGGCGACACGCCCGAGGAGAACGCCGACCTCGCGGCCTCGCTGCTGGAGAGCGAGAAGCTCCAGCACGAACAGCGGCTGGTCGTCGACGCCAGCACCTCCGAACGCCCATCGAGGCGACGCTGGAGGGCGACGAGCACGTCCTCTCGATCGTCGAGGCGCTGCACCCCACGCCCGCCGTCGGCGGCCTCCCGCCGGCGCTGGCTGGCGAGGTGATCGCGGAGACCGAAACCTTCGACCGGGGGTGGTACGCCGCCCCGGTCGGCTGGTTCGACGCCGACGGCGACGGGGAGTTCGCGGTCGGCATCCGGTCGGGCGTCGCGGGCGGACAGCGCGCGACGCTGTTCGCGGGCAGCGGCATCGTCGCCGACTCCGACCCCGACGAGGAGTGGGCGGAGGTGCAACTGAAGTACCGGGCGATCCTCGACGAACTAGAGGGATGAGCGGGGGCGACGGCTACCCCAACCGGAACGCCCTCTGGGGTGCGGTCGTCGCCGACGAACTCGCGAGCGCCGGCGTCGACGCGGTCTGCGTCGCCCCCGGGAGCCGCTCGACGCCGCTGACGGTCGCGTTCGCCGAGCGAGAGGACGTGACCGTCTGCTCGCACCTCGACGAGCGCTCGGCGGCCTTCTTCGCGCTCGGACGGACCCGGCGGACGGGCCGCCCGACCCCGCTGGTCTGTACCTCCGGGACGGCGGCCGCCGAGTTCCACCCCGCCGTGATCGAGGCCGACCGGGCGCGCGTTCCGATGGTCCTGTTGACGGCCGATCGTCCCCCCGAACTCCGAGACAGCGGCGCCAACCAGACGGTCGACCAGGAGAAGCTCTACGGCGACGCCGTCCGCTCGTACCGGACGCTCCCGAAACCGGCCGCCGACGCCCGGAAGCTCAGGTCGCTGCGGACAGCGCTCGCTCGGGCGGTCGCGACCGCGACCGGCCGCCCGGCCGGCCCGGTCCACCTCAACGTCCCGTTCGCCAAGCCCCTCGAACCGACGCCGGTCCCCGGGGACGTCCCCGGGGAGTTCCTCGCGGAGCACGGCGAGGTCGTCGCGGGCCGCGAGGGGCCGTGGGTGCGCCGCGCCCGCGGGCGACCGACGCTCCCGGCCGACGAGCGCGACGTGTTAGCCGACGCGGCCGAGCGCGCCGACCGGGGGCTGATCGTCGCCGGTCCCGACAGCGACCTCGACCCGGGAGCGGCGACTGACCTGGCGGCCGCGACGGGCTTCCCGATCCTCGCGGACCCGCTGTCGGGACTGCGGTTCGGCCCCCACGTCGCCGATGGAGACGACGGGGCGCTCGTCTGCGGCGGCTACGACGGCTACGCGCCGGTCGCCCCCGCTCCCGACTTCGCGCTCCGGTTCGGCGCCTCGCCCACCTCGAAGCCGCTGCGCCACTACCTCCGAGACGCCGACGCCCGGCAGGTCGTCGTCGACCCCGCGGGCGGGTGGCGCGAGGCGACGTTCACCGCGACGGACCTCGCGACCGCCGACGAGACGGCGCTCGCGCGAGCGCTGGCCGACCGCGTCGACCGGACCCCGGGGCAGTTCCGCGAGCGGTTCGCCGCCCTCGAGCGAGAGTACTGGTCGACCGTCGCCGACGACGGCGCGTGGTTCGAGGGGGCGGTCCTCCGGGAGGCGACCGCGCTGGCGCCCGACCCCGCGACGCTGTTCGTCTCGAACTCGATGCCGGTGCGGGACCTCGACCGGTTCGGGCGACCCCGCGCCGCCGCGATCACGGCGCTGGGCAACCGCGGCGCCTCCGGCATCGACGGGATCACGTCGACGGGGCTGGGCGCCGGCAGCGCGACCGACGACCCGCTGGTGGTCGTCACCGGCGACCTGGCGTACTACCACGACGCCAACGGCCTGCTCGCGGTCGGGCGCTGCGGCGTCGACGCGACGGTCGTCCTCGTGAACAACGACGGCGGCGGCATCTTCCACCTCCTGCCGATCGAGGAGTTCGACCCGCCGTTCACCGAGCAGTTCCGGACCCCCCACGGCCTGGACTTCGCGCCGACGGCCGACCTCTACGGCCTGGAGTTCGTCCGGGTCGACGACCGCGCGGGGTTCCGGACCGCCTACGAGGCGTCGCTGGGCAGCGACGGGACGCAGGTGATCGAAGTCCGCGTCGACGGCGAGGCCAGCCACCGCCACCGGGAGACGCTGGAGGAGCGCGTCCACGAGGCGCTCGGAGGCCAGGGGGACGTCGGGAGCGCCGGGGACGACTGAGCGGGAGCGACGGACGCGGGCGGGCCAGGGGTCGGCGGTCGACTCGGCGTCCATCGTGCGATTCCGAACTGTCCGGACTTGCGAAATCGCGCCAAACGGCTTTCCCCTTCGCCCGTGAGCGGTCGGTCACATGTCTCCGACCTCTCGATCCCGACCGATCGGTCCTCCGGGTCGCCCGTTTTGGGCCGCGCTCGCCGGCGTCTGCCTGCTGGTCTTCCTGCTCTCGGCGCTGCTCCGAGGGGCCGTCCTGACGGGCGTCGTCCTGGCGGCGCTCGCGGTCCCTCTGGGACTGTCGGCGTGGGGGATCTACCGGCTACTGGACCGGGCCGGCAACGGAATCGACAGCCGTCCGGTGACCGCCGGCGCAGCGGTCGCGCTCCTGAGTCTCCTCTACGCGGTGCTGGTCGAGGGCGTCGTGGGCGGCGGAATGGCCGCGCTCGTCGCTTCGCTGTTCGCCGGGATCGCAGCGGGGGTCGCGCTCGACCTCGACGAGCGCTGAGCCCCCGGACACGGGTAGCTTTTTGCGAAGACCGACCGCAGACCGCGTATGGTCTCGGAACTCTTCGACGACGAGCGGTGGACCCCGGTCGAGGGGTTCGACTTCGGCGACGTCACCTACCACCGGGCCCGGGAGACCGGTGCGGTCCGCATCGCCTTCGACCGCCCGGAGGTGCGCAACGCCTTCCGCCCGGAGACGGTCGACGAACTCCACACGGCGCTGGACCACGCGAAGCGACAGACCGACGTGGGGTGCGTCCTGCTGACCGGCAACGGCCCGTCGTCCGAGGACGGCGGGTGGGCGTTCTCCTCCGGCGGCGACCAGACTATCCGCGGGGCCGACGGCTACCAGTACACGGGCGACGGCACGCGGACGGGACGGTTGCACATCCTCGAGGTCCAGCGGGCGATCCGGTTCATGCCGAAACCCGTCGTCGCCGTCGTCCCGGGGTGGGCCGTCGGCGGCGGCCACTCGCTGCACGTGGTCTGTGACATGACCCTCGCCAGCGAGGAGCACGCGAAGTTCCTCCAGACCGACCCCGACGTCGCCTCCTTCGACGCCGGGTTCGGATCGGCGTACCTCGCCAAGCAGGTCGGCCAGAAGCGGGCCCGCGAGGTGTTCTTCCTCGGGGAGACCTACTCGGCGGAGGAGGCCGTCGAGATGGGGATGGCCAACGCCGTCGTCCCCCACGACGAACTGGAGGACGTCGCGCTGGAGTGGGCCGCCGAGATGAACGCGAAGTCGCCGACCGCGATGCGGATGCTCAAGTACGCGTTCAACCTGACCGACGACGGCCTGGTCGGCCAGCAGGTGTTCGCCGGCGAGGCCACCCGCCTGGGCTACATGACCGATGAGGCCCAGGAGGGGCGGGACGCCTTCGTCGAGGGGCGGGAGCCGGACTTCTCGGAGTTCCCCTGGCACTACTAGCCCGCAGAACGCCGACCGGGAGGCGAGCGACCGCGGGAACCGTCGACGATCCGTTCCTCCGGCGATCCGGGCCGAGCGTTCAAGTGGGAACGCGGGACCACCGCCGGCGTGCGCTGACTGCGGCCGCGGCGGGCCGAGGCGAGAGCGCGACGCACCCGCCGCGGGGAAGGAGGCCACGCGTCGCCTGCTCGCAACTCACGAACGGCGCTCGGCCGGACCGGGCGGACGGCGGGAGCGGCAACGGCCGATCACGGACGCGTCGCGGATGCCAACTTTGACGCCCGTCCTGGTCGAATACCCCTCAAATGAGCGCGGAGACCTCAAAAGCGAAGGCGTGGCTGATGGCCGCCCGCCCCCAGACGCTGCCGGCGGGGGCGTCGCCGGTCGTCGTCGGGACCGGACTGGCGGTCAACGCCGGGGTGTTCCGGGCGCTGCCGGCGCTGGCGGCGCTCGTCGGCGCCCTGCTCATCCAGATCGGGACGAACTTCGCCAACGACTACTACGACGCCGTCCGGGGGGCCGACACCGAGGACCGCGAGGGGTTCACCCGGGTCACCGCCGGCGGCCTCATCCCGCCCGCGCGGGTGAAACGCGCCATGTACGCCACCTTCGCGCTCGCGGTCCTGCTGGGGACCTACCTCGTCGCGGTCGGCGGCGTGCCGATCGTGATCGTCGGCCTGTCGTCGGTCGCGGCCGGGATCCTCTACACCGGCGGTCCCTACCCCTACGGCTACCGGGGGCTGGGCGACCTGTTCGTCTTCGTCTTCTTCGGGCTGGTGGCGGTGACCGGCACCTACTACGTCCAGGCGGCCGCCGCGACCGCCGGGCCGTTCCCGCTGTGGACCCCACCGGAGACGGTTCCGCTCGACGCCGTCGTCGCGAGCCTCCCGGCGGCGGGGCTCTCGACGTGCCTGCTCGTCGTCAACAACGTCCGGGACCGCGAGACCGACGCCGCGGCCGGCAAGCGGACGCTCGCGGTGCTGCTGGGGTACGCCTGGAGCCGCGTCGAGTTCTTGCTCATGCTGGGGATGGCCTACGCCGTCCCGGTGGTGTTCTGGGCGACGGGCTACTCCCCGCTGGTGCTGCTCCCCCTCCTGTCGCTGCCGCTGGCGGTCGACGTCGCCCGAACGGTGCTGACCGAGACAGACGGCGAGGCGCTCAACCCGGCGCTGGAGCGAGTCGGGCAGACGCTGGCCGCTCACTCGCTGCTGTTCGCCGTCGGACTCGCCCTCCCCGCCCTGTGATGGAGACCGAACCGTTCTCGCTGGGGCTGGACCGGCCGCTGTCGACGGCCCGCGGCGACGTCGAGCGCCGCGAGGGGTCGCTGGTCGCCGTTTCGGTCGACGGCCACCGGGGGATCGGAGAGGCGACGCCGCTACCCGGCTGGACGGAGTCGCTGTCGGCCTGCCGCTCGGCGCTCGACCGGGCGAGCGAGCGCGCGGCCGAGTCGGGCCCGGCGGCGGCGCTGACCGCCCTCGACCCCGGTCGGCGGCCGGCCCGAGCGGACGGGGAGCGTCCCGGTCAACGCGACCGTCGGGGACGCCGACCGCGATGCGACGGTCGGCGCCGCCCGGGAGGCCGTCGCCGACGGCTACGGCTGTCTCAAGCTCAAGGTCGGCGCGCGGTCGCTCAACGCGGACGCCGCCCGCGTCGAAGCCGTCCGGGCGGCCTGCCCGGACGTCGAGTTGCGGGCCGACGCCAACGGCGCCTGGGACCGCCCGACGGCCCGGCGCGCGCTGGAGCGGTTCGCCGAGCACCGCGTGCGCTACGTCGAGCAGCCCCTCCCGGCGAGCGACCTCGAGGGACTGGCGGCGCTCCGGGACCGGACTTCGGTCGGTGTCGGAGTCGACGAGTCGCTGCCCGAACGCGGTCTCGGGGCCTGCCTCGACGCCGGGGCGGCAGACGTCGTCGTGCTGAAGCCGATGGCCCTCGGCGGCCCCGACCGGACGCTCGCGGCCGCCCGGCGGGTCCGATCGGCGGGTTTGGAGGCGGTCGTGACGACGACCGTCGACGCCGTCTACGCCCGGACGGCGGCGGTCCACGTGGCCGCTGCCATCCCGGAGGTACCGGCCTGCGGGCTGGCGACCGCAGCCCTGCTCGCCGAGGACCTCGCCGACGACCCGGCACCGGTCGAGGGCGGCGAGATCGCGGTTCCGGAAGGAAAAGGAAATGTACCCGGCCCCGTAGCTTGGAGAGGTGCGTGACTGGCTAGGACAGCGAGCCCGGGCATCGCCCGAGGCCGCTGCGCTCGTCGACGCTCGCGACGGTGGCGCCTACAGTTACGACGACCTCGACGAGCGCGTCGAGCTGCTCGCCGGCAGGCTGGCGGCCGAGGGAACCGGCGTCGACGACCACGTCGGCCTGCTGGCCTCCGGCGTCGACGCCGTCGCGGCGGTCCACGCGACTATGCGAGTGGGGGCGCGGCTCGTCCCGCTGTCGGCGGCGCTGACGGCCGCCGAACTCGCTCCGCGGATCGACCGCGCCGACCTCGACGCGCTGCTCTGTGACGCCGGGACCGCCGAGCGCGCGCTCGCTGCTCTCGACGGAGAGGACGGCGAGGGGCCGGAGAGCGACCCTCTCGTCCGGGTGCTCGGCGGGTCCAGGGTCGAGGTCGGAGTCGAGACCGGGAGCTGCCGGCCGCTCGCCGCGACGACTCCCCGTCCGTTCGAACTCCCGGAGTGGGCCCTGGAGGACCCGCTCGTCATGCTCTACACCTCGGGGACGACCGGGCGGCCGAAACTGGTCGTGCTCACGGTGAAGAACCTGCTGGCGAGCGCGGCGGGCAGCGCCTTCCGCCTCGGCGTCCTCCCCGACGACCGGTGGGCGTCGCCGCTGACGACGAGTTCGATGGGCGGGCTGGCGCCGATCTACCGCGCGTCGCTGTACGGGTCGGCGGTCGTCCGCTGTCCGACCGATCCCGAGGCGCTGCTGGCGGCGATGGCCGATCACGGCGCGACCGGCGTCTCGCTGGTGCCGACGCTGCTGTCGCGGCTACTCGACGCCGGCGACCTCCCGGACTCGCTGCGGGCCGTCCTGCTGGGCGGGGCGCCGGCGCCCGAAGATCTGATCGAGCGGTGCGCGGACCGGGGCGTGCCCGTCTGTCCGACCTACGGGATGACCGAGACGGCCTCCCAGGTCGCCACCGCGCGCCCCGGCGAGGCCGTCGAGCACGTCGGCACCGTCGGGCGCCCGCTGCTGTTCACGGAGGTGACTGTCGTCGACGAGCGGGGCGACCCCGTCGCGACCGGCGAATCGGGCGAACTGGTCGTCGCCGGGCCGACGGTCACGCCGGGGTACTACGGCGACCCCGAGCTGACGGCGGCGGCGTTCGACGGGCGGGGCCTGCGGACCGGCGACGTGGGCTACCGCGACGAGGCAGGGCGGTTGTGGGTCCACAACCGGCTCGACGATCGGATCGTCACCGGCGGCCGGAACGTCGATCCCGGCGAGGTCGCGGCCGTCCTCCGGGACCTCCCGGGCGTGCGTGACGCCGCCGTCGTCGGACTCGAGGACCGGGAGTGGGGCCAGCGGGTCGCCGCCCTCGTAGAACCGCGGCCGGACGCCGACGGGAGCGACCTCGACGCGGCGACCGTCGAGGCCCACTGCCGTGAGCGCCTGGCTGGCTACAAGCTTCCCCGCGTGGTCGCGTTCGACGCCATCCCCCGGACCGCGTCCGGGACCGCCGACCGCGAGGCCGTCCGCGAGCGTCTCCGGACGGCCCGCAACGCCGCGAGCGGCGACTAACTGTTAACTTCCGGGGTCGCCTACTCCGCGCCGTGTGTACCCTCACCGTCGCCTGGCAGACCTTCGAGAGTCACCCGGTCGTCGTCGCCGCCAACCGCGACGAGCGCTACGACCGACCGTCGGCCGCTCCCCGCTCCGTCCCGGCGGACCCCGCCGGGAACGGATCGGACCGCCGGATGGTCGCCCCCGTCGACGAGGAGGCGGGCGGAACCTGGATCGGCTACAACGACGCCGGAGTGGTCGCCGCGCTGACCAACCAGTGGGTGCAGTTGCCGGAGGGCGAGCGCTCCCGGGGGCTGCTGGTCCAGGACGCGCTCGCCCGGGAGAGCGCCGAGGCCGCCGCGCGGGCCGTCGAGCGCGAACTCGCCGAGCGGCGCTACGAGGGCTTTTTCCTCCTGCTGGCCGACGGGAACGCCTGCGTCCTGATCGGCTACGACGGCGGGCCGACGATCACCCACCTCGATCCGGGCGTCCACGTCGTGATGAACGTGGGATACGACGCCTCCTACTTCGTCCCGGAGGCCCGCGCGGACGTCGCCGAGCGACAGGCGAGGAACGGCCGACGGCTCTACGGGGAACTCCGTCCGGAGCCCAGCGAGGGGGCCCTCGAGTGGCGCGACCGGGCGGCCTCGTGTCTCGGCGACCACGACTACGGGGTCTGCATCCACGGCGACGGGTTCGGAACGCGCTCGTCGTCGCTGATCACGGTCGACGCCGCCGGGAACGGCGAGTACCGGTTCGCCCCCGGCCCCCCCTGCGAGACCGACTACGAGCGGATCGACGCCGCGGTCGCGGAGCCGGGATCCGAGTCTCGGAGGACCTGACGCGGCCGCGCGCGGGCGGCGAACTCCCCCGTGAACGCGGAGGGTCAGATTTAATCCGGCCAACTCCCCAGTTACCCGTATGAGCGCCACCGCGGAGGCCGACCTCTCGGAGGACGAACGCGCCGGGCTCGAACTCGTCCGCGAGAGCGGGGGGATCCACCAGAGCGAGTTCTGGAAGGAACTCGACGTCTCCTCGCGGAAGGGCAGCCGGATCGTCGAGACGCTGGTCGAGAAGGAACTCGTCCAGCGCGAGGACGCCGTCTACAAGGGGCACAACACCTACTACATCACCCCCGCGGCGAAGGATCTCGACTTCTCGCTGCTGATGGCCGGCGACATGCTCTCGCCGTTCGTGGCCGACGACGAGATCGACCTCCAGAGCGACGCCTTCTCGCAGTGGATCATGCGGCTGGCCTACGAGTAACCGAGCGGCGGTCGGGGTCGGGCCCCGAGGATCACTCACAGCGCGTCGCTCCCCGAGCGCGGGGGGCCAGCGCTCGGACGGACGAGGTGAACGGGGTGACTACCCGACCAGGCGTTCCTCGTCCTCCCAGTACTCCTGGCGGAGCTGGTACTTCTGGACCTTCCCGGTGGCGGTCTCGGGGAGGTCGTCGACGAACTCCACGCGGCGCGGGATCTTGTAGCTCGCGAGGTGCTCCCGGGAGAAGTCTTGGACGTCCTCGGCCGTGAGGTCGGCCTCCGGCGTGGGGACGACCAGCGCGGTCACCATCTCACCCCACTCGTCGCTGGGCGTGGGGATGACGGCGGCCTTCTGGACGTCGGGGTGGTCGTAGAGGACGTCCTCGACCTCGATCGAGGAGACGTTCTCCCCCCCGGAGATGATGATGTCCTTCTTGCGGTCCTGGATGGAGATCATGCCGTCCCCGTCCCAGACGGCGAGGTCACCGGTGTGGAAGTAGCCGGGCTTGCGGGCGTTGAACGCCTCCTCGGTCGCCTCGGGCTTGTTCAGGTACCGGTCCATCACCTGGTTGCCTTTCACGACGACCTCGCCCATCGTCTCGCCGTCCTGGGGGACCTCGTCGCCGTCCTCGCCGACGACGCGGACGTCGGTACAGAGCGTCTCGGAGCCCTGGAAGGTCTTGACCTCGCGGCCGCGCTCGGTGGTCCGGCGCGGGGAGTTGGAGGTGGTGATCAGCGGCGCCGTCTCGGTGAGCCCGTAGAGGTGGATGATCCGCCAGCCGATCTCGTCCTCGACGGTCTCGATGGTAGCCTTCGGCGGGGCCGACCCGGCGGTCGCGATGCGGACGTCGCGGTCGCCGGTGGTCTCGACGTCGTTCTGGTCGTGGTAGGCGATCAGGCGGTTGAGGACGGTCGGCGCGCCACAGAGGAAGGAGACGTCGTGCTCCCGGATCCGGCGGAACGTGTCCTCGGGATCGAACGTGCGCTGGCAGACGTGCGTGCCGCCGGTGCCCGTGATGGCGTAGGTGTGCCCCCAGCCGTTGCAGTGGAACATCGGCAGCGTCCAGAGGTAGGTGTCGTCGTCGCTGATCTCGTGGTGCTGGTTGAGCACCAGCGCGTGCCAGTTCTCCGTGCGGTGAGTCCTGACGACCCCCTTGGGGTCGCCGGTCGTCCCCGAGGTGTAGTTGATCGAGGCGGCGTCGTCCTCGCTGATCTCGGGGCGCTCGGGTGCCTCGGTGGAGTGGTCCGCGAGCAGGTCCTCGTAGTCGGTCCACTCGCCGTCGATCTCGCTCGCCCGGTAGCCGACGTAGTTCTCCGCCGGGATCGAGTCGCGGACCGACTCCACCTTCTCGGCGTAGTCGTAGTCCGCGATGACGGTGTCGGCCGCGCAGTCGTTGAGGATGTCCTCGTAGTCGTCGGGGACTAGGCGGTAGTTCATGGGGACGAACACCGCGCCGATCTGGTTGGAGGCGTACAGCGTCTCCAGGAAGTAGTGGGTGTTCGGCGCGAGCAGCGCCACCTTGTCCCCCTGTCCGACGCCCAGGTCGGCGAGAGCGTTCGACAGCCGGTTGACCCGCTCGCCGAACTCGGCGTAGGTGTATTCGGTGCCGTCGTGGGCGACGACCCCGACCACGTCGTCGTAGAGATCAAGAGCGCGGTCGAGGAAGGCCGTGGTACGCATTTCCACCTTCATGAACTTTCAGTGGAGTTGTTTCCCGTCCTCCGACTAAGCCGTTTCGCACGGATGAGTTCCTTTCGGGCGACAGAGCGCGGATCGATCCCGAATCGACGGCGGCGGCCGGCCTTACTCGGCCCGCGTCCGCTCGACCGCCGACTCGAACGCGAGCCACCAGCCCCCCACCAGAACGCCGTCAGCGCCACGGGCGCGACCGGGCCGACGACGCCGAGACCCTCGGCGAGGGCGGCGAGACGGCTGAAGAGCGCGGCGGCGACCGCCACCGACAGCCCCGCGAGCCCGCAGCCGTAGTGCGCGCGGCGGCCGACGGACCGGCGGGCGCCGCGGCCGTCGACCGCGCCGGCCATGCCAGTAGTTACCAACAACCGAGGATGGGTCTTTCGCCGCCGGGCGGCGAGCGGTCAGTCCTCGACGGCGCTGGCCGCGCGGACGATCGCTCGCTCGCCGAAGGCCGGACCGACGAACTGGAGGCCGACGGGCAGCCCGTCGGTCTCGCCGGCGGGCACCGAGATCGCCGGCAGGTTCGCCAGGTTCGCCGGGACGGTGTTCGCGTCCGCGAGGTAGAGCTTGAGGGGGTCGTCGAGGCCCTCGCCGCGCTCGAACGGCGGGACGGGCATCGTCGGCGAGGCCAGCACGTCCGCGGTCTCGAAGGCCTCGTCGAAGTCCTGCTGGACCCACGCGCGTGCGTCCTGCGCTTTCTTGTAGTACTTGTCGTGGTAGCCGGCCGAGAGGGCGTAGGTACCGAGGAGGATCCGGCGCTTGACCTCCTCGCCGAACCCCGCCTCGCGGGCGCGAGCGAACGAGTCGTTCCAGTCGCCCTCGTACCCCCCGGAGATCCCGTAGCGGACGCCGTCGAACCGCGCGAGGTTCGAGGAGGCCTCGCTCATGGCGATGACGTAGTAGGCCTCGACGGCCCGCTCGATGGAGGGCAGCGAGACCTCGACGGTCTCGGCCCCCCGGTCGCGGAGGTCGTCGAGGGCGGCCTCGACGGTGTCGACGACGCCCTCGTCGGCGCCCTCGAACAGCTCGGTCGGGACGCCGACAGTCGTTCCCTCGACGTCGCCGTCGGCGGCGTCGGCGTAGTCGGCGTCGGCCCCCCCCGAGCGGGTGGTCGCGTCGCGGTCGTCGGGACCGGCGATCACTTCGAGCAACCGGGCGGCCCCCCGGACGGTCGGCGCCAGCGGACCGATCTGCTCCAGGGAGTTGGCGTAGGCCACCAGCCCGTACCGCGAGACCAGCCCGTATGTCGGCTTGATGCCGACGACGCTGCAGAAGGCCGCCGGGTTGCGGACCGATCCTCCGGTGTCGCTGCCCAGCGCGAGGTCGGCCTCGCCGGCGGCGACCGCCGCCGCCGACCCCCCCGAGGAGCCGCCCGGGACGCGGCCGGGCGCGGCGGGGTTCTCGGTCGCGCCGAAGTGGGAGGTCTCGGTCGTCGACCCCATGCCGAACTCGTCCATGTTGGCCTTGCCCACGACCGTCGCGCCGGCCGCTTTCAGCCGCTCGACGACTGTCGCGTCGTAGGGCGGGACGTAGTCGGCGAGCATCGCCGACCCGCAGGTCGTCCGCACCCCCTCCGTGGAGATGTTGTCCTTGACCGCGACGGTCCGACCCGCGAGCGGGCCGTCGTCGCTCCCCTCGATCCGCTCGCGGGTGACGAAGGCGTTGAGGCTCGCGTCCGCGCTCATGAGACCCGGGGCCCCTCGAAGTAGTCCTCGACGGTCTCGGGGGCGTTCCGCAGCGCCTCCCCCTGGGAGAGCCCCTCGTGGACCTCGTCGGCGCGCATCACGTTCGCGAGGTCGGCCTCGCGGTCGACCTCGGGCACCCCGTCGAGGGAGTCGAAGTACGCGAGGATGTCGACGAACTGCTCGGCGAACTGCGAGGCCTCCTCGTCGTCCAGCGCGACGCGCGCGAGGTCGGCCACGTGGCGGACCTCCCCGGGGTCGACCGCGTCGCTCGCGTCGCCGCTGTCGCCGTCGCTGTCGCTCATACCTGCACCTACCCCGGCCGTACACTAAGGGTTTCGATTGCCCGATTTCGGCTGCGAGCGGGGCTGAGAAGCCCGCTCACCGCCAACAGTTTTAAGTCGCTCGAGCGCCAATATATAACCGGTTACGACCGATTCTGGGCCACCCGGCCCGCCTACCGCCCCCACGATGTCAGACATGAGTATCCGGCGAAACACCGGCGACCGGGAGCGCGAGGAAGAAAACGACGAGCAGGAGCGAGCGGAGCGCGAGGACGAGGGGATCACCTGCCCCGAGTGCGGCGGCGACGTCGTGAGCGACGCGGAGCACGGCGAGACGGTCTGCGAGGACTGCGGGCTCGTCGTCGAGGAGG
>PXRR01000067.1 GCA_003021975.1 Halobacteriales archaeon QS_5_70_17
CCGCGCTCGGTGACGATGGCGTCCACGTAGCGCGGTGGGGTCACGTCGAACGCGGGGTTCTCGACCGTCACGTCGCCGATCTCCTCTTCCTCGTCGAGGGTGAGCACCTCGCGCTCGTCGCGCATCTCGATCTCGACCGTGTGGCCCGTCATGGTGTCGGGGTGGAGCTTTAGCGTCTGGGCCGCGACCATGATAGGGACGCCGCGCTCGCGGGCGTTGACGGCGAGTCCCGAGGTGCCGACTTTGTTGATGACCGAGCCGTCGGCCGCGATGGAGTCCGCGCCGACGAGGACGTGATCGGTCTGGTCCAGATACCGACGGGCGGCGTTGTCCACGATGAGGGTGACGGGAACGTCCATCTCACGGAGCCACTGCGCGGTGATGTGACCCTGCTTGCGCGGGCGGGTCTCCTTGACGATCGCCGAGAGCGAGGTCCCGCCCTCGACGGCGGCCTCGATGCACGCCAGCGCGTCCGTCGAGTGACAGTGGGTCATCACGGTGTCGCCGTCACGGAGGCGGTTGGCGCCGATCCCGCCGAGGTCGGTCCGGGCGCGGTCGAGGCGACGCTCGAACTCCGTGGCGGCCCCGGCGACGCTCTCGCGGAGCGCCTCGACGCTCCCGCCGTCCATCCGCCGGAGGACGTACCGGAGGGCGTTCGGGAGGCTCACGGCGGTCGGACGGGTCTCGCTGAGGCGACGGGCGGCGGCGCGCTGCTCGGCGCGGAACGCCTCGGGCGTGCTCGCAGTGCTCTCGCGGGCCTGGATCCGGAGGGCGTCGGCCGCGGCGGCGGCGATGGTCGCCGCCCCGCGGATCTCCATCTCGGCGATGTCGGTCGCGGCGCGCTCGACCGCGGGCGCGAGGGCGGGCGCGGAGGGATCGCTGGCCATGACTTCCGCTAGCACGTCGGGAAATAAAAGCGAGGTGGCGGCGGTCCCGGACCGCGGTCGGGCTCCGGGCGTCCGGTGTCAGTCGGCGTTCGGGGCCGCCTTCCCCGCGGTGATCTCGCCGCGGTCGAGTTCGGCCTCGATCTCGCGGGTCGCCTGCACCATGTTCTCCATCTTCCCGTAAGCGACCTCGCGGGGGAGGAGCTTCAGCCCGCAGTCCGGCGAGACGGTCAGCCGCTCGGGCGGGACGATCTCGAAGCCCTTCCGGATGTTCCGCTTGATCTGCTCGACGGACTCGACCTCGGCGACGTGGGCGTCGACGACGCCGAGCGCGAGGTCGGTCGTGAACTCGGGGTCGGTGAAGATGTCGAGTTGCTCGTAGTCGCCGTTGCAGAGTTCGACATCGAACTCGTCGATGGGGAACTCGAGGACCTCGGGGTAGATCCGGGAGTAGTCGCCGTAACAGACGTGCAGGCCGATACGCACGTCGTCCGGGATGCCGGCGGTGAGCTTCTCCAGGCACTGCCCGACGATGGCGTGGTCGTCGGGAGTCGTCGCCAGCGCCGGTTCGTCGATCTGGATGTAGCGGGCGCCGGCCTCGACGAGCTGCTCGATCTCCTGGTTGACGAGGTCAGCCAGCGCGTACGCCAGCTGCTCGTCGTCCTCGTAGTACTCGTTGAACGACCAGTTGGCCAGCGTGTACGGGCCGGTGATCGGGACCTTGACCGGCCGCTCGGCGACGCCGGCGGTGAACTCGAACTCGTCGATCAGCCAGGGCTCCTCGTAGGCCACTTCGTCGGTGACGCTGGGCTTGTCGAAGTAGTTGTGTCCCCAGACCTTGACGGGACCGTGGAACTCGTAGCCGGCGATCCGGTGGGCGAAGAACTCCACCATCTCGTTGCGTCGCATCTCCCCGTCGACGACGACGTCGACGCCGGCGCGCTCGTGCTCGTCGGTGATCAGGCGCGCGGCGTCGTCCAGCGCCTCCTGCCAGTGGGCCTCCTCGAAGCCGAGGTCGATCTCCGCGCCGCTGTGGCTCCGGCCGTCGACGGTGACGTCGACCTCCCCCTGGTCGAGGTCCCGGGCGCGGTTGAGCCACTTGGGCTTGGGGTAGCTCCCGACGACCGTCGTCAGGACGAAGTGATCGTTGGGGTGATCGGCGGGCCGGAACTGCTCGCGCGTGCCGGTCATGCCTCCACCTCCTCGACGGCGGCGGTAGTGGCCTCCGCCAGCGCGTCCAGTTTGGCCTCGAACCGGCTGGTCGGCAGGTAGAACAGCTCGGCGTTGGGCGCGACGTAGACGGTGTCGAACTCGGCGGCCGGGACGTTCTCCCGGACCCACGCGACGCGCTCGCGGATCGTCTCGGGGCTCTCGACCTCGGTGTTCTGGCCGTCGACGAGGCCCAGCGCGACGGAGTCGGTCGTGCCGTACTCGTTGATGTTGTAGAGGTTCGCCTCGTGGTCGGTCACGAAGTCGTACCCGATGGCGTCGACGTCGGCGTCGAGCAGGTGGGCGTGGACCTTCTCGTCGAGGGCGCCGTAGAACGGCTGGACGACGACCTCGGCGTCGGTCGCGCCCGCGATCCGGTCGACGGCCTCGCTGGCGCGCTCGTCGGCGCCGTCACCCGGCGCGTTCTCGACCAGCGACGGCTCCAGCACGTACAGCGTCTCGTGGTCGGGGAACGCCTCGATCTCTCCGGCGAGGAAGTCCGCGACGGCGTCGAGCAGGCCGTCGCCGTAGTGTTCGTCGGTCGCGAGGTCCGCCAGCGAGTACGGCCCGGGGACGATCCCGCGGGTCTCGACGGCGTCGTGGACCGCCAGCGGGTGCGCGAGCATGTCGTCCCACCGGTACTGTCCCTCGACAATCCGATCGAGGCCGGCGGTCGTCTGGCGTTCGACGGCCTCCTCGCGAGCGCGGTCGTACTGCGCCTCGATCTCCTCGGACTCGTCGCCCCCGATGAGATCGTCTTTCTGGTGGCCCTTCAGGTCCGACAGCTCCGACTTCGCCCAGTCGGGCAGCGGGAACAGGCCCGTAGTCGTCGCAACTAGCTCGGTCATCGAGCGCGGCTACGACATCCCTACTGATAATATTTCCTACTTCGTCTGATTCCCATGAGTAATCTCGAGGACGACCAGCGTCTCGAAGGGGAACGACTCCTCGGCGACTCCGTCGGCGGCCAGGCCGTTCTCGCGGACGCGTTCGCGGACCCCGTCGACGCCCGTCAGCGTGCTGACCAGGAGGTACGCCCGGCCGGCGGGGGCGAGCACCCTCGGGAGGTCGTCGAGGAACGGGTCGATCAGTCGCCGGCCGTCCGGTCCCCCCGAGAGGGCGTGTTCCATCCAGTCGTCCCACTCCGCGTCGGGGTCCGTCGGGAGATAGGGCGGGTTGAAGGTGACGGCCTGGACGGGTCCCCGGATCGGTTCCAGCAGGTCGCCTCGGACGACGGGAACGCCCCGCTCGCGGGCCGCCCGGACCGCGAGCGGGCTCAGGTCCGTCCCGACGACGTCGGCGCCGGTCGCCTCGGCGACCCGGGCGGCGACGTACCCCGATCCCGTGCCGACGTCGACGACCCGGCCGCCGTCGATCCCGTCGGCGGCCACACGGGCCAGCAGGTCCGAGTCCTCCGCGGGCTGGTAGACCTGCTCGGTCGCGCGGTCGCGGAAGGTCATCAGTCGTCGTCCCCCGGAGCCGGTCGCTCGCCGTCCTCGGGGGCGGCGTCGGCGCCCGGATCGGCACCCCCGATAGCCGCGCCCGGGCGCGCGGACAGTTCCCGCTGGGGGTACGGGATCGTCACGTCCTCGTCGTCGAAGGCCGTCTTGACGGCCCGGATGACGGCCGTCTTGGCCTGCCAGAGGCGCTGGGCGCTCGGGTTCCGGATCCAGAAGCGCAGTTCGAACACCACCGACGAGTCACCGAACCGCTTGGTCACGACCCGCGGGGTCGGCCGGTTCATCACTTCGTCGAGGTCGTCCATCGCCTCGTCGGCCAGCGCGGCCGCCCGCTCGACGTCGGCGTCGTAGTCGACGTCGACCTCCACCGAACCCCGGTACCGGCCCATCCGCGAGCGGTTGACGATCTCGTTGGTCGTCACCTTGTCGTTGGGCAACACGACGTAGTCGTCGTCGGGGGTCCGCAGCGTCGTGTTGAAGATGCTCACGTCCCGGACGATCCCGGAGTTATCGTCGATGAGGACCCAGTCGCCCACCTCGAAGGGCCGGGAGAACAACAGGACGAACCCGGCGAAGACCGCGCCGAGGGTCTGCCGGGCGGCCAGCCCGAGGATCAACCCCACGGCGCCGGCGCTGATCAACAGGTCCCGGGGGTTGATCCCCGCCAGCGCGAGGACGATCATCGCGGTCACGGCGAAGATGGTCAGTTCGATCACGTGCTGGAGCACCTCCCGGCGGTGGCTGTCGACGATGCTCGCGTCCCGCTCGTCGAGGAAGATGCGCGTGATGCGGGTCAGCGTGAACGCGACGACGACCGCCAGCCCCGCGACCAGCACCAGTAGTCCCGCCCGCGGGTCGAACAGCAGGACCTCGAGCCGGTCGCGGATCAGCGATCCGGCCCCCCAGACGGTGACGAGCGCGACCGCCGCGCCGACGGCCGCGATCGAGACGGCCACCGCCTGGATGGCCTCGAGGACGGTCTCGTCGTAGCGGTCCTCCAGCGGCCGGCCGCACTTCCGGACGACGGCGCCGGCGATCAGGAGTCCGACGAGGACGCCTGCGCTGAGCGCGATCCGCCACAGCACCGTTCCGCCGAGCGGTCCCTCGGGCTGGATCGCTACCCCGGTCACTGCGGGTCACCCACCTCCCTCGCCAGCGCCGCGAGTTCGGCGAACTCAGCCGGGGCGAGGGCTCCGGGACGCGCGCTCAACAGCGCCTCGTCGGCGGCCGCGACGACCGCGTCCGGGTCGCCCAGGTCGGAGATGTGCGCGGTGTTCCGGATCGCGTTGCGCGTCGTCTTGCGCCGCTGGGTGAACACCGCCGTCACGAACCGGAGGAAGAAGTCGTCGCCGGGCACCTCGTAGTCCGGTCGCCGGGGGGCCGCACGGACGACCGCGCTCTCGACGGCCGGCGGCGGCGAGAACGCCTCCTGGGGGACCGGCTCGACGACCGACACGTCGGCGTAGTGGCCCGCCGTCACCGACAGCCGACCGTACTCGTCGGTCTCCGGATCGGCGGCCATCCGCTCGGCGAACTCCTTCTGGAACGTCAGCACGAGCGGGATCCCCAGCGGCAGCAACCGGAAGGCGATCTCGCTGGAGGCGCCGTACGGCAGGTTCGACACCGACGCCGTCGCGTCGTCGGGCAGCGCCACCTCGAGGGCGTCGCCCTCGATCACCGTCAGGCGATCGGCCGCGACCGCGTCGGCGAACTCCTCGCGGAGGAACGCCGCGAGGTCGGGGTCGCGCTCGATCACCGTGACCCCGCCGGCGGCGGCGAGCAGGCGGTCGGTCAGCGCGCCCGTCCCGCCGCCCACTTCGAGGACGTGGCTCGCGTCGGCGTCCGACGGGAGATACCCCGGGAGCCGGTCGAGTACCCGGTCGTCGATGAGGAAGTGCTGGTCCCGGTCGGGGTCCCCCTGCGCTCCCGCCCGCGCGAGCAGGGCGTCCGGATCCCGGTCCCCGCTCCCGTCGACTGGCTCGTCGCTCATTCGGTCGCAGGTAGGCGGTCGCAGGCAAATAAAGGGACAGATCGGAATCCGCTCCCGCGGACGGGCGGAGCGGCGCGTCGCCGACGGGGGTGGGAGGGACCGACGCGAGCCCGTCGCGCCGGCGGTTACTGGACGAACGAGCGGTACTTCAGGTCGTCGTCGCGCAGTTCCTCCATGATGCGCTCGACGAGCACGCCCTTCGGGTCGTGGAGGCCGGCGACCCGCTCCTCCAGGTCCTCGAAGCTCTCGAAGGGCTGGCGCTTTCGCTCCTCGAGGATCGCGTTGCGGAGTTTCTTGCCGATCCCGGGCAGCAGGTTCAGCTGATGGAGCCGGAGGGTGATCGGCTGGGCCTCGTTGTAGTGGTCGACGAACCGCCGCTCGTTCTCGTCGACGATGCTCTCGACCGCGTACTCGAGTTCCGAGCGGGCGCCCCCGGAGATATCGTCGTGGTCGACCGTCCGGACCTCCTCGACGGCGTCGCCCCGGATGTCGATCCGGTCGCCGATCCCGACCTCCGCGCCCTCGGCGAGGACGCACTCGAGCAGCCGGAAGTCCTCGACGCCCAGCGCGTGGGCTAACGCCGGTTTCTGGTACTGCGGCCGGTCGTCGTCAGCCCGCCCGTGCGGGAGGTAATCGAGCACGACGGCGACCGCGTCGCTGTCGGCGTCTGACATGATAGGCAGAACGGTTGGGAGCTATTTAAGTGTACTTCGCGCGTCAGACGTACTTCGCGATGGTGTCGAGCACGTCGTCGAGTTCGTCGCCCGACAGCGAGTACCGCTCCTGTGCGAACACCGCGCGCAGTTCGTCGCGGTTGCGCGGCAGCAGGTCGGCGATCTTGTAGGCGGTCGCCTCCTCGATCTTCTCGTGGTCCTGTAGCGCCTCGACGAGGGCCACGGAGTCCTCCGCGGAGAGCTCCGCGAAGCGGTTGGCGTGGTCGATGGCGCGGGCCAGTTCGTAGCGCATCTCGCGGTCCTCGGCGGCGGCGCGCTCGGCCTCGATGTCGGCGAGCAGCTCCTTGGCCTCCGAGACCGTGAGGTACTCCTCGTCGAGCTTCTCCTTGAAGATCGTCATTATTCCTCCTGACGACGGAGGTGGGCGGCCGTGGCGATGAGGGTCTTGTCCTTCCCGCCGTCGTTGATCCGGACCTGGAACGCGCGGCCCTGCTCGCCGACGACGGTGCCGGTCTGGCCGTTGAACCGCGGGTGGAACCGGCCGTCGGGGACGCTCGGGTCGATCTTCAGGTGGACCGTCTCGCCGTCCTCGAACTGCTCGACGGCCTGCTGGGGCGGAGAGGTCCCCCGGTCGCGGGGGTTGTTAGACAGCTCGTCGCGAGTGCCGTGGTAGGGGCCCTTGGAACTCGGCATTTGCTGTGCGTTTCTCCGTCGTGGGCATAAAAGGTGCGTTCTGGGTTCGCCCCGGCGCGGTCGGTCAGCTCCGATAGACGCCGCTTACAGGACGCCCATCTCCCCCAGCCGCTCGGGGAGGTAGCTGTCCGTGACGAAGTCCAGCCCGCGGGAGGCCAGCGCCTGCTGCTCGGCCTTCTTGCCGATGTCGAGCTGGAGTTCGATCTGCTCCTCCCAGTAGTCGGTCTGGAACCGCGGGTCCTCGAGTTCGCTCTCCAGGGCGTTGATGTCGGAGTCGCTCAGCGGGTCCGTCGGGAGGTCGTACTCGACGATGTCGCTGGGCTGGATGCCGACGAACTCCGCCTCCGGCGTCGCCAGGTACTCCGAGAGGTGCGCGGACTTGATCGAACCGTACGCGACGGAGCCGTAGATGCGGTACGACCAGGGGTCGCCGTCGGTGAACACCACCACCGACAGGTCGAGTTCGTCGTGAAGGCGTTTGACGATCCGGCGGGTCGCCCGCGCGGGCTGGCCCTTCAGGTGGACGACGAGCGCGTCGTGGTCCTCGTCGAAGCCGTTCTCGACCAGCCGGTCGCGCATCCCGCCGGTCTCCACGCAGAGGACGAACGCGGCGTCGTGATCGAGGAACTCGATCGTGTCGGGATTGTTGGGGATCTGGTAGCCCCCCTCGCCGACGTCCTCCTGGCAGTGGATCTCGCGCTCTCCCCGGCGAGTCTGCTCGCGGATGTGCAGCGGTCCCATCACCGTCGCGCCCGACTCCTCAGGGCGCATGTGGAAGTCCTCCCGTGTGACGTCCGAGACGATCTCGAGGTCCTCGATGAGCTGGTTGGACTCGTCCTGGCCGTTGAACTGCGCGGCCTCGAGGTCCCAGGACTCGCTGAGGTAGTACAGCTCACGCAGGGTCGACGAGCGCTCCTCCTCGAGCTGGTTCTGGAGGAAGTCGATGACGTAGACGGCCTTCAGCAGCTTCTGGGCGCCGTTCACGGAGTTGGCCGAGCGGGTGGAGTGGCGGTCGCCGTAGACCCACACGCCCTCCTCCTCGTCGTACTCGATGTTGCTCTTCGTCCGGGTCGGGACCCGCATCTTCGGAACCTCGCCGTCGGCGAACTGGTCGTAGAACTCCGCCGCGAGGTCGATCAGCTTCTCGCGGGCGATCTCGTCTCCGTCGGTAGGGTCGGCGTCTGTGTCAGTGCTCATGAGTCGTTGATGGTGGTCTTCGCGTCTTCGACGCCCTCGACCTGGACGTCGGCGGTCGTTCCCCCGTCGGCCTCGTACTCCAGGACGGCGCTCCCGCCGCTCTCGACGCGCGGCGACCACTTGACGAACCACTCGCCGTCCATCTCGACGACGGTGGCGTCGTCGATCGCCGCGGTCTCGCCGTCGCCGGTCCGGGTCGTGACGTCGCCGGGCTCGGCGTCGACGATGTCGGTCACCTCGAGGTCGGCGCCGGCGTCGGAGTGGTTCTGCACCACGAGGCCCATCCGGCCGTTCTCGCGGCGGCGCTCGACGAGGACGTTGTTCATGATCCGGGCCAGCGAGTCCTCTACGTCGAGGTCCTCGCGGTCGGTGACCTCCGAGAGCTTCTCCGCCATCCGCGGGAGGATGTCCGCGATGACGTCCTGCTTGCGTCGGCGCTTCTCCAGCGAGCGGCGCTTGTTGAGGTACTGCTTGAGCTCCCGGGCGGCCTCCCGGAGCGCGAGTTCGATCTCGTCTTCGATCTCCGGGACGTTCGCGACGGCGTCCTTTGACTCGCTGGTGAACGGGACGTTCGTCGAGGCGACGTGGATCATCAACACGGCCGGACCGTTGGGCATCCCGCTGCCACCGGGCTGGTCGAGGCCGTAGTTGCGCCAGTTGATCGACTTGACGACGTCGGTGGTCGCACACGCCCCGCGCTGGTAGACGAGGGGCACGCGGTTGGCGAACCGGAGCACGTCGGTCGATCCCTCGTCGACCAGGTTGCCGCCGTAGGCGATGCCGGCCTCGATGATGAACGGGTCGCCGCCGTGGACCTCGGCGGCGCGGGTCGCGGCCGCGTAGAAGTCGGCGTCGTACTCCTTTCGCAGTCCCGCCTCCACCAGGTCCTCGGTGATCGGCGCCAGGCAGTCGGTCGGTGGCGCGAGGATGTCCGTCTCGCGCATCGCCTCCAGCAGTTCGCTGGCCACGTCGCGGTCGCCGGCGACCTCGCGGACCTTCGGCACGTCGTCGGGGACCGTCCGGCAGACCTCCCAGACGGCCTCGACGACCTTCTCGCGGGCGGTATCGCCGAAGCTGACGTCCTCGCGCTCCTTGGTCCGGTCGGCCGCCCGGTCGACGTACGACGCGAGGTCGTCGCGGGTCACCCGGTCGCGGTCGTCCTCGTCGTTGGCGAAGCCGGTCGCGACCCGCCGGGCGAACGCCTCGACAGCGGCGTCGTCCTTCCGGCTGGTGGTCGCGTCGTCGACCAGCCGGTAGAGGTCGGCCTCCCGCGCCGCGCTGACCTCGCCCCACGCGGCTGCGACGGCGTTCTCCCGGACCGTCGCGCCGAAGGTGACGCCGTACTCCTCGGTGGCGCGCTCGGCGGCCTCGCCGACGACCTCGATGAGTTCGTGGTGGGCGATCCGCTCGCGGGCGGCGACGGCGTCGGCCACCTCCTCCGCGAACCCGTCGGTCGCGTCCGGACCCTTGCCGTTGACCGCCTCGGTCACCGCGGCGGCGACGGCGGCGTCCTCGTGGGGCTGGGGGGGCGTCCAGGCCATCTCGCGGCCGAAGTGGCGGTCGCGGAACGCGGCGACGACGCTGTCGGCGGTCTTCTGGCCGACGCGGGTGAACTCGCTCTGGAGGAACCCGGACGCGGAGTAGGAGTCGGTCGCCTCTAGCATCTTGATGAGCGTCCCGAGTTCGACCCCGTGGGGGTGCGGCCTGATCTCCTCGGTCTCGGACGGCAGCTGGTCGGTCGCGCGCTCGTACTTCAGGTGTTCCTTGGGCTCGCGGAACTCGATGCGCGCATGGGGGTTCACGACCGCCGTGTGCTTGATGTAGTCGTGGAGCTGCTGGCGCGCGCGCATGTTCGCCTCCATCTCGAGTTCGATCCGCGTGCCGTGGGTCCGGTCCCAGGTCGTCGTCGACTCCTCGCTGATCTCCGGTTCGTTCTCGTCGGTGTCGACGATCAGCTCGAAGTACTCCGCCTCGGTCCCGCCCTGGGTCCGGGAGGTGATCTTCGCGGGCTTGCCGGAGGTGAGCTGGGAGTAGAGGACGGCCGCCGAGATCCCGATCCCCTGCTGGCCGCGGGACTGCTCCCGGGCGTGGAACCGGGACCCGTACAGGAGCTTCCCGAACACGCGGGGGATCTGCTCGCGGGTGATCCCGGGACCGTTGTCCTCGACGACGAGGCGGTAGTAGTCCCCGGCCTCCTCGATCTCGACGTAGATGTCGGGGAGGATGCCCGCTTCCTCGGTCGCGTCGAGCGCGTTGTCGACGGCCTCCTTGACGGCCGTCACGAGCGCCCGGGCGCCCGAGTCGAACCCGAGCATGTGCTTGTTCTTCTCGAAGAACTCGGCGATGGAGATGGCTCGCTGGCCCTTCGCCAACTCCTCGGCGACGTCGCCGCCACCGCCGCCGAGTTCCGACTGGTAGGACGTCATCGTGCTCGTTCTTTACCCACCACGGCTTAAAAGATCCGCGTTAGCGCGGTGAAAGTGTACCCCTGGAGGGCCGTCAGACCCTGTTCACCCCCGGGGTGGGACCGGTGCCGAGGGGGATCTCTCGCGGGCGCCCGCGGACGGACCCCCCGGACCGGTCATCGCTCTCCCGGTTCGGCTATCCCCGTTCTGACAACCTCTCGGTTCGCGCGCGCGTGCGAGGGTTTTATGAATGGTACCTGCATAGGGAGTCCAAGTAGTTTCATGTCGCAGGATCCAGAGTACGGCGCCGGGCAGATCCAAGTTCTCGAAGGGCTCGAGGCCGTTCGAAAGCGGCCGGCCATGTACGTCGGGTCGGTCGAGGCCCGCGGGTTGCACCATCTCGTCTACGAGGTCGTCGACAACGCCATCGACGAGGCCCTCGCGGGCTACTGTGATACCATCGAGGTGACGGTCAACGGCGACGGGTCGGTGACCGTCGCCGACGACGGCCGGGGGATCCCGGTCGACCCCCACGAGGAGTACGACCGGCCGGCCGTCGAGGTCATCATGACCGTCCTCCACGCCGGCGGGAAGTTCGACAACAAGTCCTACCAGGTCTCCGGGGGGCTCCACGGCGTCGGCGTGAGCGTCGTCAACGCGCTCTCGAAGCGACTGGAGGTCCGGATCAAGCGCGACGGCGCCGTCTGGCGCCACAGCTTCGACCACGGCGAACCGGAGCCGGAGGGGTTCGAGCGGGTCCGCGACCTGCGCCCCGACGAGGAGACCGGGACCGAGGTCCGCTTCTGGCCCGACGACGACATCTTCGAGACGACGGAGTTCGCCTACACGACCCTCGAGTCCCGGCTCCGGGAACTCGCCTTCCTCAATCCCGGGGTGGCGATCACGCTGCGCAGCGAACCCGACGACCGGGAGTCGACCTTCGAGTACGAGGGCGGCATCCGGGAGTTCGTCGAGTACCTCAACGAGACCCGGGACGTCCTCCACGACGACGTCGTCTACTTCGAGGAGGAAGGCGAGACGGGCGACGGGCCCGTCCACGTCGAGATCGCCATGCAAGCGACCGACGGCGTCCAGGGGTCGATCCACGCCTTCGCCAACAACATCAACACCCGTGAGGGCGGCACCCACCTCACCGGGTTCAAGACCGCGCTGACGCGGGTGATCAACGACTACGCGACCTCCAACGACCTGCTCTCGGAGATCGACGGCACGCTGAAGGGCGAGGACATCCGCGAGGGGCTCACCGCAGTGATCTCGGTCAAACACCCCGACCCGCAGTTCGAGGGCCAGACCAAGACCAAACTCGGCAACAGCGAGGTCCGCGGGATCGTCGAGAGCGCGGTCCACGAGGACCTGGGAACCTACCTCGAGGAGCACCCCGACACCGCCGAGACCATCGTCTCGAAGGCCGTCGAGGCCGCGAAAGCGCGGATGGCCGCGAAGAAGGCCGAGGAACTCACCCGTCGCAAGAGCGCCCTGGAGACGACGAGCCTCCCCGGGAAACTGGCGGACTGCCAGACCCGCGACCCCGACGAGGCCGAACTGTTCATCGTCGAGGGCGACTCCGCCGGCGGCTCCGCGAAGCAGGGCCGCGCCCCGGAGTACCAGGCCGTGTTGCCCCTCCGCGGGAAGATCCTCAACGTCGAGAAACACCGCCTCGACCGCATCCTCGAGAACGACCAGATCCGCAACCTCATCACCGCGATCGGGACGGGGATCGGCGAGGAGTTCGACATCTCCGAATCCAGGTACAAGAAGATAATCATGATGACCGACGCCGACGTCGACGGCGCCCACATCCGCACGCTCCTGCTGACCTTCCTCTACCGGCACATGCGGCCGCTGCTGGAGGCGGGGTACGTCTACGCCGCCCAGCCGCCGCTCTACCGGATCCGCTACAACGGCGAGACCCACGACGCGATGACCGAGGAGGAACGCGAGCGGATCGTCGAGGAGGTCTGCGGCGGGAGCCCCGACCAGGTCCAGCGGTTCAAGGGCCTCGGGGAGATGAACCCCGAACAGCTCTGGGACACGACGATGGACCCCGACGAGCGGATCCTCAAGCGCATCACCATCGAGGACGCGGCGGCGGCCGACCGCATGTTCTCGGTGCTGATGGGCGACGCCGTCGAGCCGCGCAAGCAGTTCATCAAGGAGCACTCCGGGGACGCCGACTGGGTCGACATCTGACATGGGAGAGCTACCACGAGCGCCGACGGGGACAGGAGCACCGACGACGACCGACTGCGGTATCCACGACACATGAGTTCGGATCTACCGGGCGAGAGCCCAGACGTCGAGGCCGATCGGGTCACCCCCGTTCGCGTCGAAGAGGAGATGGAACAGTCCTACATCGACTACGCGATGAGCGTCATCGTCGGGCGACGCGCTCGCGCGGATGGCCCAGGACTTCTCGCTGCGCTACCCGCTGGTCGACGGCCAGGGGAACTTCGGCAGCGTCGACGGGGACCCGCCGGCGGCGATGCGCTACACCGAGGCGCGGATGGCGCCGCTGGCCGAGGAACTGCTCGAGGACCTGGAGAAAGACACCGTCGACTTCGAGTCGAACTACGACGACCGGCTGACCGAACCCGCCGTGTTGCCCGCCGCCGCCCCGAACCTGCTGCTCAACGGCGCCTCGGGCATCGCCGTCGGGATGAGCACCAACATCCCGCCGCACAACTTGGGGGAGGTCGTCGACGCGACGATCCACCTCATCGACAACCCCGACTGCACGGTCGCGGACCTGATGGACCACGTCGAGGGCCCCGACTTCCCGACGGGCGCGAACATCGTCGGCCGGGAGGGGATCGTCGACGCCTACACCACCGGGAGGGGCCGACTCCGCGTGCGCGCCGAACTCGAGATCCGGGAGGAAGAGGGCCGGATCGTGATCACCGAACTCCCCTACCAGGAGAACAAGGCCCGCCGGATCGAGCGCATCGCGCAGGACGTCAACGAGGGGAAGATCGAGGGGATCAGCGACCTCCGCGACGAGTCCGACCGCGACGGCGTCCGGGTCGTCGTCGAACTCAAGCGCGGGGCCAACCCCGACGTGGTGCGTAACCAACTGCTGGAACACCACCTCGAACGGACGTTCAGCGTCATCTCGCTGGCGCTGGTCGACGGTCAGCCCCGCGTGCTCGACCTCAAGGAGATGCTCGAACAGTACGTCGAGCACCGCCGCGAGGTCGTCCGCCGGCGCTCGGAGTACGAACTCGGCGAGGCCGAGGACCGCGCGCACATCCTCGAGGGTCGCCTGCGGGCGCTGGAGAACGCCGACGACGTGGTCGAGCTGATCCGCGGCTCGGAGGACCGCGACGCCGCGCGGGCGGGGCTGCGCTCGCAGTTCGACTTCTCCGAGCGCCAGGCCGACCACATCGTCCGGATGCAGCTCGGGTCGCTCACCTCGATGGAGACCGCCGAGATCGAAGACGAGTACGAGTCGGTCACCGCCGAGATCGAGCGCCTCGAAACGATCCTCGACGACGAGGGCGAACTGCTGGGCGTCATCAAAGACGAGCTGCGCGCCGTCCGCGATGAGTACGCCGACGAGCGACGCACCAGCATCGTGGAGGACTACGGATCGGTCACCCGCGAGGACCTCATCCCCGAGGAGGAGACGGTGGTCGTGCTCACCGAGCAGGACTACGTCAAGCGGATGCCCCTCTCGGCGTTCGATCCCCAACACCGCGGCGGGAAAGGGATCATCGGCGCCCGCTTGAAGGACGGCGACCGCGTCTCGACGGTCTTCCAGGCCAACACCCACGACTACCTGCTGTGTTTCACCAGCGCGGGGCAGGTCTACCAGCTGAAGACCTACGAACTGCCGGAGATGGGGCGGACCGCCCGGGGCCGGTCGGCGGTCAACCTGCTGAACCTCGACGGCGACGAGCGGGTGACCGCCATCGTCAACACCGAGGATCTCGACGAGGAGGCGTTCCTCACGATGGTCACCCGCGGCGGGTACATCAAGCGCACCCCCGTCAACGAGTTCGACAACATCCTCTCGACGGGGATCCGGGCGGTCCGGCTGGAGGAGGACGACGAACTCGTCGATGTGGCGGTCACCGACGGCGAGTCCGACGTGATCATCGGCACCGAGCGGGGGATGGCGATCCGCTTCGGCGAGACGGAGGCCCGCCCGATGGGCCGGTCGGCCCGCGGGGTCAACGCCGTGAAACTCACCGACGAGAACGTCGGCGAGTCGGCGCTGGCCGACCGGCGGGACTGGGCGGGCGACGCCGTCGTCGGCCTGGTCCGCGTCCGCCCCGACGACGACCGGGACCTGCTGACGGTCACCTGGCACGGCTACGGCAAGCGCACCTCCCTCTCGGAGTACCGCTCGCAGTCCCGCTACGGGAAGGGGCTGGTCGACATCAAGACCGACGAGCGCAACGGCCACGTCGTCGCCCTCGAGACCGTCGCGCCCGACGACGACCTGGTCATCATGAGTGAGGGCGGCCAGATCATGCGCACGCACGCCGACGAACTGTCCCGGCAGGGGCGCAACACGATGGGCGTCCGCGTGATGCGCCTGGAGGACGACGACTGGGTGGCGAGCGTCGACGTCTTCTCGCTCTCGCTCTCGTCCTCGTCCGACGACGACGAGAAGACCGCCAACGGGGAGACCGACGAGTAGCTCCGCGTCCGCTCGGTCCGTTCACGCCGGTCGGGTCAGAGACCGACCGCCGGAGGGAACGCCCCCTCGAACGCTTTCTGTCGCACCGCCGTACCGTCCCGAGATATGTCACCGGACCGCGCGGACGGCGACTTCGAGGGGTACGGCGGTCGTCACGTCCCGGACCCGCTGGTCGGACCGCTGGAGGAACTCGCGGCCGCATACGACGAGGTGGAACCTGAGCGACCGCTACGGCGCCGAAATCTACCTCGAGCGCGAGGACCTGCTGCACGGCGGCGCCCACAAGATCAACAACTGCCTCGGACAGGCCCTGCTGGCGAAGGAGGCGGGCCGGGGGCGCCTGATCGCCGAGACCGGCGCCGGCCAGCACGGCACCGCGACGGCGATGATCGGCGCGCTGTTGGACCTCGACACGGCGATCTACATGGGGCCGAAGGACGTCGAGCGCCAGAGGACGAACGTCTTCAGGATGCGCCTGATGGGCGCGGAGATCAACGAGGTCACCCGCGGAGACGCCGGCCTCGCTGACGCGGTCGACGCCGCCCTCGAGGACTTCGCGACCAACGTCGAGTC
>PXRR01000068.1 GCA_003021975.1 Halobacteriales archaeon QS_5_70_17
CGCCCAGGCGGTCGGCGGTCGTCTCGAAGATGCGGGCGTCGGGCTTGCGCCACCCGCAGGCGACGCTCGTCACTACGGCGTCGAGCAGCGATCGGTCGACCTCCGACCGGATCAGCGTTCGCGCGGCGAGTTCCGGCACGCTGCAGTTCGAGCAGACGGCCACGGGGCCCCGCTCGGCGGCCGCCGCGACCGCTTCCGGCGCGCCGGGCCGGGTTCGCACGTCCGGGTCGAAGGCGGCGACGACCGCCCGCCGGGGAGCGTTCCCCGGCGCGTCGACGCCGCGGCCCGCCAGCGCGCGGGCGACGTGGGCCGGCAGCGGAACCTCCGCGCCCCCGGGCGCGTCGACGTGGACCTCGCGGTAGGCGCTCGCCCAGTCGTCGGGCACCGCGACGCCGCGCTCCCGGAGCTCGCGGGCGACCGCGCCCGCCGGGTCTTCGGGCCGCGCGGCGTCGACGAGCGTCCCGAAGAGGTCGAACGAGGTTGCCATTTCGATAGGATTAGCGCAACTGCACTTTAATTCAGTGTTCGTCGAACCCCAGCGCCGCGAGGTCGACGTGATCGGCGACGAGCGCGGCCGCGCGCTCGTAGGGGGACTCGCGGTCGGCCGGATCGGGCCGCCGGATCCCTGCGTCGCCGAAGACGCGATCGAGGAACGCCCCGCGGGCGGCGGGGTTCTCGAAGAGGCCGTGGAGGTAGGTGCCCAGCGCGTCGTCGGTCGCCGCCCCCTCGCCGTCGAAGGGCCGGTCGGCGGGGCCGATCAGTTCGGTCCGGCCGGCGTGGATCTCGTAGCCGGCGGCGGTGCCGAGTTCGCGGCCGTCGCCGGGCGCGAGCGGACCGACCGCCCGCAGCGACCGCTCGACGCGCGTGACGCGCTTGTCCGGGTCGAAGCGCGTCTCGACGGGCAGCAGGCCGAACCCTCGGACGGTCCCCGGGTCGTCCGCGCTCTCGACGGCAGCGTCGGTCAGCCGCTCGCCGAGTAGCTGGTAGCCACCGCAGAGGCCGACGACCGGACCATCGAACGCCCGCAGGCGCTCGCCGAACCCCGCCTCGCGGAGCGCGAGCAGGTCGTCGACGGTGTTTTTCGTCCCCGGGAGGACGACCGCCTCGGCGTCGGCGATCCCGTCGCCCGGCGGGCGGTACTCGACGCGCACCCCGGGTTCGGCCGCCAGCGGTTCGAGGTCGGTGAAGTTCGACACGCGGGGGAGCCGTGGAACGGCGACCGTCACCGCCTCCGCCCTCCCGTCGTCGCTCAGGGCGGTCCGCTCGCCGGGCGGGACGGCGACGCTGTCCTCCTCGGGCAGTCCGGGGTCGTCGTACGGGAGGACGCCGAGGATCGGCACGCCGAAGCGGTCCTCGAACTCCTCGAGACCGGGCGCCAGGATCGACCGGTCGCCCCGGAACTTCGTGACGACGGCGCCGACGACTCGCTCGCGGACGTCGTCGGGCATCAGTTCGAGCGACCCCGCGAGGCTCGCGAACGCCCCGCCGCGCTCGATGTCCGCGACGAGCACCACGTCGGCGTCGGCGAACCGCGCGGTTTCGACGTTCGCGAGGTCCCGATCGTGGAGGTTGATCTCAGCGACGCTCCCGGCGCCCTCCGCGATCACGACGTCGGTCGCGGCCGCGAGTCGCTTGTGGGCCGCGACCGCCGCCGCGCGGGCGCGCTCCCAGTGGGACTCGTAGTACTGCCCGGCGGGGAAGTGCCCGACCGCGCGCCCGTCGACGACGAGCTGGGACTCGCCGCTCCCGCGGGGCTTCAGGAGGACCGGGTTGCAGTCGGTCGTCCGGTCCCCGTCGTCGCCGTCCCCGAGGTCGGTCTCCTCGCGCGCGGCGTCGGGGATCGGGGCCGCGCGGGCGTTGTTGGACATGTTCTGCGCCTTGTAGGGCGCCACGTCCAGCCCCCGGTCGGCGAGCGCGCGACAGAGCCCCGCCGCCACGGTTGACTTGCCGACGTGGCTCGCGGTCCCGGCGACCAGCAGTGTCCGCGCCATCTGGCGGATCTCTCGGCGCGGGGAGGGTATAAACCGCCCGGGTGCGGACCCCGGCGACGTTTCACCGCGGGGCCCCGTGGGAGGGGCATGGACGACCGGAAGAGTCAGGACGGAGACCTCGACCTCGGGGCGCTCGCCGACCGCCTCCACGACCACCTGCGCGCGACCGCCGAGCGCCCCGTCGAGCGATCCGCGAGCCGGTGGCTCGGGGAGGCCGAGGCGGTCGCGGGCGACGCGGGGGGCACCGGTGACCGGGAGCGCGTCGCCGAGGCGCGGGCCGTCGTCGGCCGGATCGTCGCGCGCTGCTAGTACTCCGTCCCGCGTCGGGCGCGCTGGCCGTCGTCGATCGGGTGCTTGTCCTTCCGGACGTTGGTCACGAGGTCGGCGTGGTCGAGCAGGTACTCCGGGCGCTCGTGGCTGCCCGTGAGGACGAGTTCGAGGTCGGCGGGCTTGGACTCCACGAGGTCGACGACCGTCCCGGGCGCGATCAGGCCGCGGTCGGCGGCGTACAGCAGTTCGTCGAGGACGAGCATGTGCATCCCGTCCTCGGGAGGTCCCGCGAGCGGCAGGGCCGCGGTCAGGTCGGCGTCCCGGGCGGCGGCGAGCAGTTCCTCCGCCCGTTCGAGGCCCGCGCGGGCCTCGGCCTCGTGGTCGCGGTCGTCGGTGCCGTCGTTGAGCGCGTGCCAGCCGTAGTGGCCGAGGTTCTCGTAGCTGACCCCCGGCAGGGCGGCCATCGCGTTGTACTCGCCGCGGACGCTCTCGACGCTGGCCGCGCCGCCTTTCATGAACTGGAGGACGTGAACCCGGTAGCCGTGACCGGCCGCCCGGACGGCCATCCCGAGGGCGGCGGTCGTCTTGCCCTTCCCGTCGCCCCACCAGGCCTGCACGAGGCCGAACTCGTCGGGCGCGCTCGGTTCGATCGGTTCCGCCGTCGGCGCGGCGCCCCCGCCGGGCGCGTCCGCAGGATCGCTCATGGCCCACCGTCGCACCGGGACGCCCTTTCAGTTTCGCTCCGGCTAACCGAACGGCAAACGATGATAGATCATGAACTTTTATTATGTTCGCTCCCGTCTCCGGGAGTGAGGACGGTCATCCGTCCCGCAACTATGACAGAAGGGCGACACACCGACGAGATACCGCCGATGGTTCCCGAGATAATGACCGCCGAGGAGTCGACCGACGCTCGCGCGCCCGTAGCCGACGGCGGTCGGGTCCCCGTTCCCGTCGACGAGGGGGCGCCGCCCCTCGTGCCCGACCTCACCTAGTTCCGCACCCGACGGACCGTTCGTTCTCGACCGGGTAGCCCGGCCTCCGTCGAGGCCGAGGCCCGGACGCGCCGACTACCGGAGTCCGACTGCGAGAGACATCCCGGCGGGAGTCGAACGCGCGGGCAGCGAGAGCCGAGCGAAGCGAGGCTCTCGCACCGACGAGCGGGAAGCGAAGCGATCCGCGAGCCGACGAGAGCCGTCGCTCCCGTCCGCGGCCTCACCGGGGGCCGGGAGGCGCGGTCGTACGCGGTTCACTCGAGGGTAGCCTCGACGACGCCGAACCCGTTCTCGAGGTCGCTCGCGTCGGCGTCGCCGGCGAGCGCGACCTCGGCGCGCAGTTCGACGCGGATGTCCGTCGCGGTGGGTCGGAAGTCCTCGACCGCGAGGGACTCGACCCGCTCGACGACCCGCACGCCTTCGAGGACGTCCCGGGCGCCGCCGGGCAGGTCGCCGGCCGCGCCGCGGGGCACCCACAGTCTGACGGCCACGGTCGTGGCCGAGAGTTCCACTGCCATAGAGGCGTCCGCCGGGAGTCGAACCCGCGAGGTGGCCGATCCACGCGAACGCGGGTCCACCACGCCGGACGCACCGCTCGGCCGTGGCGCCGGGAGAAAGCCGCAGGCTCGGCCCCCACCCGACGCGACGGCCGGACGAGCGACGCGTCCGGTTACGCGAGCGGGGTGGACCGAACCGCGATGCGGTAATTCTTCCCCGTCGCGCCGGAGACGGCGCTGCCGCTGGCCGGGCCAGCGAACGCCGAACCGACGCGCATCGGGGTCATGGGATTACCGCCGCCCTCCGCGGGCGGAGTACTACCGGCTATCGAGGGAATCGTATTATTGTTTGTGCAGGAGTGGGAGCCGTTCGCACGCCGCTCGCGGTACGGCGACTCCGACCCGGAGTCACGTTCCGGGGCGAGGGTCCGAGGGGGCGCTCTCCCCGGCGGGGGTTTTTTACCTTCCCCCGTCGGACCGCCGAGTATGAGTACCGACACGGATCCCGACCCCCAGCGACTGCGGGAGGCGGCGACGCTCGCCTCCGGGGAGCGCCAGGAACGCATCGAGTCCCAGGCGGAGTCCATCGACGACCTCGCCGACCGGGACCGCGGCCCGGACCAGGGCCGGCTCGACCGTCACATGAACGCGATCCGCGAACTCTCGGAGCCCGACGACGAGGTTGCCGAGCAGCTCGGCAAGGCCTACGAGCACCTCGAACAGTACCGGATGGACGTCGGCGGCGTCTGACGCCCGCGACCCGCCGTCTCGACCGCCGAGGGCCGCCAGCGCAGGGCGGAGTGAACGCGGGCGAATCCGAACCCCGGTCGCTGCGCTCTTCGCACCCCGAATCCGCCTCGCGCGATTCGACCCGCGCCTCGCGTCCACCCGCTCCTCACTTCGGATCTCCCTCGAGAATCGTTCGGCCGCTCGCTGTCGCTCGCGGCACACACGTGGGCTCGGGCGGATTCGAACCACCGGCTTCGGCCTTGTAAAGGCCGCGTCATGACCAACTAGACCACGAGCCCCCGTCGATACCACCCGATCCACCGGAATAACGCTTGCGAACGTCACCCCGGACCCGGACCCCGGAACGCTTAGGCGAGCGCGGCGACCACACCCCGGTGATGGACCGACGACGCGCCGCGGCGATCGCACTCGTCGCCGCGCTTCTCCTCGCCGCGGCGGCGCTGGTAGCCTCCAGCGGTCTGCTCGCCGCCCTCCAGGGGCCGCCCCCCGACAGCGGCTACGAGCGGACGACCGTCGCCGTCCACGACGGGAACGGGACGCGACTGGGGAGCGTCGAGGTCCGGGTCGCGGACACCGACCGGAAGCGGTACACCGGGCTGAGCAACACCTCGCGGCTCCCTCCCGGCGAGGGGATGCTGTTCGTCCACGACGGACCGGGCGAGCGCACCTACGTGATGCGCGGGATGGAGTTCGGCATCGACATCGTCTTCGCGGCCCCCGACGGGACGATCACGGCCGTCCATAGCGCGCCCGAACCGCCGGAGGGAGCCGACGGCAGCGACTACCGGTACTCCGGCGAGGGCCAGTACGTCCTGGAGGTGAACTACGGCTGGACCGCCGAGCGGGGCGTCTCGACGGGCGACTGCCTGGTCATCGACGGCTACGAGACGGACTGTCGGAAGTGAAAGAGCGCCCGGGCGAGGGGCGGAGGACCGAGGGAGCGTCGGGAGCCTCGTTCGCCGGGCGCGACCGGTCGCCGAGAGCGGTGTACCTGTCTCTTTCCCCGGCTGGGGATCCCGCTACACCGGTAAGTGCTTTCGGGCCGATCGGTCAGGATGGCAGATTCGGACCGACCGCGTGACCGTTTCTCACCGTTTGCCAACCCTTTTCCGGCAGCGAGGGGTAGTCTCGCTGATGGATATCGCCGCCGACGAGGACGACCCGTTCGAGGAACAACGGGAGAAGGCGGACAACCCCATGAAGCGCCTGTTCGTCGAGTACGGCGCCCGGAACAAGACGGCGCTCACCGTGGGGATCCTGTCGAGTATCGTCGCCCGCGTGCTCGACCTGCTGCCGCCGCTCCTGCTCGCGCTCGCGGTCGACGCGATCTTCCTCGACAGCCGGGCGTTCGACCTCTGGTTGGTCCCCGAGGCGCTGGAGCCGACGACCCGGGCCGGACAGCTCCGGCTGTCCGCCGGGCTGATCGCCGTCGCCTTCCTGGGCGGGGCCGCCTTCCACTGGACTCGCAACTGGGGGTGGAACGCCTTCGCACAGCACATCCAGCACGCCATCCGAACCGACACCTACGACAAGATGCAGCGGCTGAACATGGACTTCTTCGCCGACAAGCAGACCGGCGAGATGATGTCCGTGCTCTCGAACGACGTCAATCGCCTCGAGCGGTTCCTCAACGACGGGATGAACTCCGCGTTCCGGCTGGGGGTGATGGTCGTCGGCATCTCGGTCGTCCTCTTCGTGACCAACTGGCAACTGGCGCTGATCGCGCTGGTACCGGTGCCGCTGATCGCGCTGTTCACCTACAAGTTCGTCCAGGTCATCCAGCCCAAGTACGCCGACGTGCGCTCGTCGGTCGGTCGGGTCAACTCCCGCCTGGAGAACAACCTCGGCGGCATCCAGGTGATCAAGGCCGCCAACACCGAGAGCTACGAGTCCGATCGCGTCGAGGACGTCTCGGGCGACTACTTCGACGCCAACTGGGACGCCATCGGGACGCGCATCAAGTTCTTCCCCGGGCTTCGAGTGCTCGCCGGCGTCGGCTTCGTCATCACGTTCATCGTCGGCGGCCTGTGGGTGATCACGCCCGGCGGAATCGGACCGCTGTCGGGCGACCTCTCTCCCGGGAACTTCGTGCTGTTCATCCTCTACACCCAGCGATTTATATGGCCGATGGCCCAGTTCGGGCAGATCATTAACATGTACCAGCGCGCGCGGGCCTCCGCCGCGCGGCTCTTCGGCCTGATGGACGAGCCCTCCCGCATCGCCGAGGACCCCGACGCCGATGACCTGGTCGTCACCGACGGCCGCGTGGAGTACGAGGACGTCAGCTTCGGCTACGATCAGGAGGAGACTATCGTCGAGGACGTCTCCTTCACCGTCGAGGGCGGCGAGACGCTCGCGCTCGTCGGACCGACGGGCGCCGGGAAGTCCACCGTGCTGAAGCTCCTCCTGCGGATGTACGACGTCGGCGAGGGGCGCATCGCGATCGACGGTCAGGACCTCCGGAACGTGACGATCCCGAGCCTCAGGCGGCAGGTCGGCTACGTCTCCCAGGACACGTTCCTGTTCTACGGGACCGTCGCGGAGAACATCCGCTACGGCACCTTCGACGCCGGCCGCGAGGCCGTGATCGAGGCCGCGAAGGCCGCCGAGGCCCACGAGTTCATTACCAACCTCCCGGAGGGCTACGACACGGAGGTCGGCGAGCGCGGCGTGAAGCTCTCGGGCGGCCAGCGCCAGCGGATCTCGATCGCCCGCGCGGTCCTCAAAGACCCCGAGATCCTCGTCCTCGACGAGGCCACGAGCGACGTCGACACGGAGACGGAGATGCTGATCCAGCGCTCGCTGGACCGCCTCACCGAGGATCGGACGACCTTCGCCATTGCCCACCGCCTCTCGACGATCAAGGACGCCGACCGGATCGTCGTCCTCGAGGACGGTCGGGTCGTCGAGCGGGGTACCCACGGGGACCTGCTCGCCGAGGACGGCCTCTACGCTCACCTGTGGGGGGTCCAGGCCGGCGAGATCGACGAACTGCCCGAGGAGTTCGTCGAGCGGGCGGCCCGCCGGCAGGCCCGGACGGGCGGCGACGACTGAGCGGACGCGAGGAGACGGGCCTCGCCGTCACGCCGGGGGAAGCGAACGCTCCCCGGTAGAGCGACGGGCGTCCGACTGAACCGAGCGCGCCGGCTACAGCGACTTGTTGTCGCTCTCCTGTCCCCCGGCCGCCTCGTCGCCGCGGTCGGAGTAGTTCTCGCGGTCGAGCGCGTCGTCGCTGACCATCGTCAGCACGCCTTCCCGGAGCTCCTCCGCGTCCTCGAACTCGGTGTCGTACCCCTCGAGCAGTTCCTCGAGGGTGGTCTCGCCTTCCTTCAGGCTGATCGTCGCGTCGCCGTGTTCGTCGAGGAGTTCCTCCGTCCGGAGCGGGTAGTCGAGGTCGTCCGGGTCGATCCCCTCGAACTCGACGCCACGGGTTCGGTCGTCGCTCATGGTCCGGACTACATTCCACGCTCCCATAGGTCTGTACCCGGCCCATACAAGATCACGGGGCACACACCGGAGATGGGATGCGACTCGCAGAGCAAACCTGGACCGACGTGGACGGGCGGACTCGGCTGGCGTGTCTCCCCGTGGGAAGCACCGAACAGCACGGGCCCCACGCCCCGCTCGGTACCGACGCGATCACCGCCGAGGCCGTCGCCGAGGCGGGCGCCGACGCCCACGAGGGGGACGTGCTCGTCGCGCCGGCGATCCCCGTCGGGATCGCCGAGGAACACCGCGCGTTCGCGGGGACGCTGTGGGTCTCCGAGGACGCCTTCCGGCGGTACGTCCGCGAGGTGATCGAGAGCCTCGCCCACCACGGGGTCGACCGCGTCGTCGCCGTCAACGGGCACGGCGGAAACGTCGCCGCGCTCCGGGAGGTCTGCGCCCGGATCACCCGGGACGGGACCGCCTGCGCCGCCCCGTTCACGTGGTTCGACGCGGTCGAGACCGACCTCCCGATGGGCCACGGCGGCGCCCGCGAGACGGCGCTGCTGCGCCACCTCGTTCCGGACCTCGTCCGGGAGGAGCGCGTCGAGGCGGCCCGCGAGGAGGGGAGCGAGCGCTGGGGAGAGTGGGTCGCCGGCGTCAACGTGGCCTACGACAGCGACGAGTTCACCGACAGCGGCGCCGTCGGTGATCCGGGGGCGGGGACCGCCGCCGACGGCGAGGCGATGCTGGCCGAGGCCGCCGCGGGGCTGGCCGACCTGCTCGCGGTCCTCGAACGGCGCGGGACCTAGGCCTCGCTCTCGCCCTCGTCTCCGGCCTCGCCCTCTGCGTCGGCCTCCGCCTCGTCGGTCGCGCCCGTGTCCAGGTCCTGGAGCGTGCCCCGGAGTTCGGGCAGGGAACTCGCCAGGTCGCCGACGTCTTCGCGGGTGTCGGCGATGGACTCGAGCAGGTCAGTCAGTTCCTCCAGTTCGGCCGCGAGGTCGTCGGCGTCCTCGAAGGCGTCGGCGCGCTCGCCCATGGTGTACCACTTGCGGGCGTCCCGGAGGTGGTCCTCGGCGTCGCCGACGTCGAGCGCGTTCCGGAGCGCGTTGAGGACGGTGTTCCTCGACGTCCGCGCGGATCTCGCTTGCGGCCTCGCCGAAGAGGTCGTCGTCGTCGAGCGAAGACTGGCTCATGCGCCCCGCTTCGGTAGCTGATCGTATAAATACCCGCCGGGAGCTGAAAGTGAAGCGACGGAAAACCCGCGCGTTCGCGTCCGTCCGGTCGCGTCCCGGCGGCCCGGTCCCGTTACCGCTCGGTGACGTCGACGACCCGCATCAGCGGATAGCCGTCCTCCATCGCCATCTCGGTCTCGACGAGACAGCCCTCGTACTCGACGCGCACGGTCACCTCCATGTACTCGCCGGTCAGTTCGTCGTACCCGTGGGTCGTGTCGAGTCGGTCCGCGAGGATGTCGACGGAGACCGACGCGCAGAACGGCTGGTTCTCGATGGCGTCCTCGATGGCCCGTTCGAGGGTGGGCGCGCTCGCGGGACTGACCGGCGTCCCGGCGAACTGGTGGTAGAGCGCGCCGAACTTCACGCCCGCCTCGAAACACGCCGCCTCCCGGTCCGTCGCCTCCATACCACACGTGGCCGCCCGCGGGACTAAAGCCCGCGGGTCGGACCGCGAGCCGCGCCGCGACGGCCCGAGAGGCTTCGTATCGGCAGTTGCGGTGTGTGGAAGCCCATCACGCAACCGGTTTAGGCGTGAGACGCCAATCTCGAGTATGGACTACGAATCGAGCCTCGACCGAGCGATGGACAGCGTGCCCGAGATCGACTCCAGCGGCGAGCGCCTGTCGGTGGCCGACGCCCAGGCCCAGAAGGACGGCGCGTTCACCCGGCTGACGAACCTCGAGGAGATCGCGGACACCCTCTCGCGGACCCCCGACCACCTCCACCGGTTCGTCCAGCGAGAGCTCGGCACCAACGGCAAACTCGAGGAGGGCGTCGGACGCTACAACGGGAACTTCTCCGGGGGCGACTTCGACACCGCGATCCAGGAGTACATCGAAACCTACGTGCTCTGTGGCGAATGTGGCCTGCCCGACACCCGACTGGTGACGGAGGACCGCACGCCGATGCTCCGCTGTGACGCCTGCGGCGCCTTCCGGCCGGTCTCCAAGCAGCGCCGCCAGAGCCAGCAGCAGCAACAGCGCGACGCCGTCGAGGAGAGCGAGACCTACACCCTCGAAATCACCTCCACCGGGCGCAAGGGCGACGGGGTCGCCGAGAAAGGCGAGTACACGATCTTCGTCCCCGGCGCACAGGAGGGCGACGTCGTCGAGGCCTACATCGAGAACATCTCCGGGTCGCTCGCGTTCGCCCGCCTCGAGTCCAAGCAGAACTGACGACCGAGGCCGCGACTGCGGGTCCCCGTTCTCTGCTCTCCGCTCGAATGCGCGCCCCCGCTCCCCGCCGAACGCCCCTCCCCGACTCGCGGTACAAGGGCTCCCGAGGCGCCGACCGCCGCCCCGCCGAGGTGACCGTCGGTTCCACGGACCGCCGGCCCCCGTCGCCGGGGCGGCCGCTCGACGGAACCGCTTCTTTCTTGCCCCGGTCGCTCTTCTCCCCGCCCGAATGGACGAGCCGGTCTTGCTTACGGGCGCTGCCGGGCGCGTCGGGAGAGCCATCCTCGACGGCATCGGGGGGCAGTACGACTGGCGACTGCTCGACCGCGAACCGCCGACCGACGACCTGCCCAGCGACGACTACGTCGTCGCCGACGTCACCGACGACGAGGAGATCCGCGAGGCGATGGACGGGGTCGGGGCGGTCGTCCATCTCGCCGGCGACCCGCGCCCGGAGGCGCCCTGGGATTCGGTGCTGGAGAACAACATCGACGGGGCCCGGGCGGTCTTCGAGGCGGCCGTCAACGCCGGCATCGAGAAGGTCGCGTTCGCCTCCTCGAACCACGCCGTCGGCGCCTACGAGAACGACCGCACGCCCGACATCTACCGGACGGGCGACGACTACCGCCTCGACGGCTCCGAACTCCCTCGTCCCTCGAACCTCTACGGCGTCTCGAAGGCCGCCGGGGAGACGCTCGGCCGGTACTACCACGACCACCACGGCCTGTCGGTGGTCTGTGTCAGGATCGGAAACCTCACGAAGGGCCACCCGCCGATCGACTACGAGCGCGGCCAGGCGATGTGGCTCTCCTACCGCGACTGCGCGCACCTCTTCGACCGCTGTCTCCGCGCGGACTACGGCTACGAGATCGTCTACGGCATCTCGGACAACGACCGGAAGTACTACTCCCTGGAGCGCGCCCGCGAGGTGCTGGGCTACGATCCGCAGGACAACTCCGCCGAGTTCGACGACGCCTGACGGTCGGGGCGACCGACGTGTCCACCGCGCAAGCGGCGGTTACGCGAGTACGGCTCTATCGCGTCTCTCGGACTACCCCAGTAGCGGCCCGAGAGGTAGAGCGTACGGGTCGCTTCGACGAACTGGGGGTCGGTCCGACAGAACCCTCAGTGATCCCCATGTTCCGAGCGACTGCCCGCCAGCCCTCGGCGACGGCGCCGTACGAAATCCGGGACCGGATCTCGGGAGCGTTCGAGGTGATCGTCTCGTAGAGTTCCTCGTCGTCGAGGCGCTCGATCGCGCGGGCGAAGTCCTCGGGCGTCCTGAACGGCACCAACAGCCCGTTTTTCTCGGTTCGGACGACGTCCGTGACGTTCCCGACCGGCGGGGTGACGCAGGCGACGCCCGTGGCCATTCCCTCCAGGAGCGTGAGCGGCAGCGCGTCGCGTTCGGACGTGATCAGGAGCGTCCGGGCGTCGAGATAGTACTCCCGGGGGTCGTCGACCCAGCCGACGAGGTCGACGTCCGAGGAGAGGCCGCGCTCCTCGATGGCCGCCGCGACCTCGGAGCGCAGCGGCCCGTCCCCGACCATCACCGCCGAGACCTCCGGATCAGTCCGGCTGTACTCGTCGATGGCCTCCACGAACAGGAGCGGATCCTTCTCGCTGCTGAACCGGCCGATCCAGAGGCAGTCGTACTCCAGGTCACGCTCGGGGTCCCGGGGAGTGTACTCGTCGACCGGGATCGAGTTGATCAGGGGTTCGATGTCCGACCGGTCGACGCCGCGCTCGGCGAGCCGGCGACGGTAGACCGACCCCGGGACGGTGATCGTCTCGAACCGCCTCATTATCCCGATGACCAGCGGCCGATACCACGCCTCGGCGTGGACGTCGACGTCGATCCCAAGGATACCGAGGTGAACGGGCGTCTCCGAGAGCCGCCCCACGACCAGGGCGAAACAGCCGTGGGGAAGCAGCGAAAACGAGACGATCCCGTCGTACTCCCCCCGGACTCCTGCGACCGCGGCGTAGGCGAACATCGACAGGAGATCCACCGGTCGGATCCCGACCGACGGAGCCGTAGTAAACGAGACGTCCGACTCGCCGTCCGGCTCGTTCACGCACACCATCTCCACCTCCCCGACCTCCGAGAGCGGTTCGACGTGACGCCGTACTTTCCCGACGTTGCCCGTGAAGTCCGCCACGACGAGAAACGATGCCGAGTCCGCTCCGCGGCGCTCGCCCCTCTCCTGTCGGGGGATTTCCGCCAGTGAGCGTCCCTCAGTGGGTGATCGGTGACTCTTCGCCTCGAATTCCGATATCTCTGGGCTTTTCGCGGACACTGACTAGTGTTACCACCACTCAAACGAGATTAATATGAGCGAATTTATTACAGTAATACTACACTGGAACGTAATGAATCAGCGATTACGATTTCTTTATACTCCGCAGACGGGACTCTAATCCGAAGCGAAGGGATACCAGCGAACCCCCCACAGTGCCGACCGTTCGTCCGAATTCGCCGGTCGAGGAGGACTGAACGACGCTCGTCGTCGAGACGGTCTCCCCGTCGTGGTGGCACGAGCGATCGGACCGAGTTCGCCCCTCGATGTCGGCCGGGCTGATCCCGGCGGACGGGCGGCCGGCCGGCGTCTCGCTACGGACCGCCGGCTCCCGGTCCGGGATCCGTCGCGTCGGCTCCGCCGTTCCGGTCCACCCGGTCACCGCTGTCGGAACTGCGTTGGCCGGAGGACTCGCCCCCGTCGGCGTCGAACAGTCCCGCGACGTCGGCCTCGCGGTGCTCGCGCCGGTCGACGTGCTCCTCGAGGCGCCGGTAGACGAGCGGGCGGTCCGTCCCGGCGGCGAAGTCGAACACCAGGGCGACGAAGGGACTGGTAGCCCGTTCTGCTTCGAGGTCGGCGCGGCCGAACGCGACCGCGCGCTCGAGAACCCGCTCCTCGTAGCCGTACTCCTCGGCGAGCGCGAGCGCCGCGAGCGCCGCCGCCTCGAACTCGAGGTCGGTCGGTCCGACGGCCGTCCCGTCGAGTTCCAGTCGAACCGGTGAGCGGCGCTCGATCACCTCCGGATCGGCCGCGAGCGCGGCGAGGTACGACCGGACGGGGGCGAGCGCGAGGCCGCCGGCGGCGGACCCCTCGACCGCCGCGAGGTACTCCCCGGCGCTGTCGGCCAGCCCCGTCGCCCCGACCCAGTTGCGCTCGGTCGCGTGGTAGACGGCCGCCGTCGACTGGACGAGGCCCTTGAGCAACCGCCGTTCGGTGGCGTCGCCCCCGCTCGCGTCCGCGTCCGTGTCTGCGTCTCCACCGAGCGCGAGCCACCGCTCCTCCCAGGGGTCGTGAGCGGCGTGGAACTCGCCGGCGTTGTACAGCGCGGCGCCGGCCCGGAGGGCCCGGAGCGTTCCCTCGGAGGTGTCCATGCTCCCCGTAACGGGGCGACCGGGAAGTGACTTCCCGCCGCCGGGGAACGCCACCGCCGACGCCGGCCGCCCCGGACGCCCGGTCCGGGATCGACTCGTTACGGCCGGTAGGCGGCGACGCTGTAGGTCGTGACCTCCCCCGGCGTCCCCGCCAGTAGCTCCGCGGCCCGTTCGGGCGAGAGGAAGTTCGCCCGGCCGAAGTAGGGCATGGCGTGCAGCGACCGGACGCCCCCGATCCGGTCGGCGAGTGCCGCCAGCGCCGCGTCCGGGTCGTCGCCGAGCACGGGGTCGCGGTCGAGGCCGTACAGCACTGCGACGTCGCCGGCGGCGGTCGCGGCCGCCGTCGCTCCGCTCTCCCCGGGGAGAGCGTCCGCCACCGCGTCCGGATCCCCGACGCCGTCCGCCCAGAGGTCGAAGACCGCCCCGGGATCGAACGATCCGTCGGTCTCGACGGCTCCCAACCGGTCGATCCGATCGCCGTACGCCGGATGCGCGAGACCGACGGGATCGGCCGCCCGTTCGTCGACGGGGACCGACACCGCGACCGACCCGCCGGGATCGAGCGCGGCGTCGGCGCTGGCGGAGCCGAGCGCGTAAGCACCGAGCGGACCGCCGGCCCGATCCTCCCCCTCGGCCGCGCCGACGGCCACCGCCGTCGCCTCCCGCTCGGTGAAAAAGCCCGCCAGCGAGAACGGCAGGGCGTGGATCGCCCGGAGACGACCGCCGTCGCTCCCCGAGGGCGTGGCGAGACGCGCCTCGACCGTCCCCCCGGTCGCGAAGCGCTCGGCCGGGAGCGCGCGGAAGACCGTGACGTGGTCCTCGCCGTCCGCCGGCGCGTGGGAACTCTCGGAGACGTACCCGCCGACGTCGCCGACGAACGTCCAGCCCTCCGGCGTGCGCACCTCGAGGCGGTGGTCGTGAAAGCCCGCGTCCCGGCAGTGGATCCAGAGGTCGAACCGGGCGTCGGTATCGACGTCCGCCCGGTCGGCCAGCGTCGCCATCCAGGCGTAGCAGTACCGGTCGCGGGCGATAGTGAACGTGTCGGCGGTGGCCGACCCGGCTATCTCTCCCTCGGGTGCGTCGTTCGGGACGAACGGGGCGAACCCGCGGCGAGTCTCGTGGTAGGACGTCCGGGCGTACCAGCCGACCCCGTCGGCGCCAGCGCCGACGGCGGCCCGGCGGTCCATCCGCATGGACTGCTTGCTGGGGGTGTGGTTCGGGTTGATCGTGTGGGCCTGCATGAGGTGGTAGACGGGGAGACCGCCGGAGTTGCGCCGCGCGCTCCGGATCAGGCTCCTGACGGCCTCGTCGGTCGCCTCGGCGCCGATGTCCTTCTCGTACCAGCCGCGGTAGAAGTCGGTGAACACGAACTCCGGGGTCGCAACACCTCCGGCGAGCGCGATCCCATCACGTACGGGAAGTGGACGAAGATCCCGACGTCGACGTCGGGGGCGACCTCGCGGACGGCGGCCAGTTGGCGCTCGAACACTGCCGGCCCGTAACGCCCGACGTTCTCGGCGGCCTCGGCGTTCCACTTCGCGTCCTCGACCCAGTCGCCGGCGACGGGCGCCTCCTGCCAGAGGACGATCCGGCCCTCCGGGGCGCGGTCGCGGTACCTCGCAGTCACGTCCCGCAGCGCCGAGAGATGGCGTTCGCGGGCCTCCGGGTCGTCGAGGAACTCCGTCGGGGTGATCCCCTTCAGGACGCCGGTGTTGAGCCACGGGACCGTCCCGGCGTCGGTCGCGGCCGCGAGCGCCCGGTCGAGGGGATCGCCGGCGCCCCCGCCGGTCGGGTCGGCCTGGGCGAGTACCGCCCCCAGACCGTGGCGCCCGGCGAAGGCGAACAGGTTGCGCCGGATCTCCGGCGTCGTCCAGAGCGGTCGCTCGGCCCAGACGAAGTCCTCGCGCGCCGAGGACGGGACCGGGGTAGCGCCGCCGTCGGTCCCGTCGTCGGTCGTCGGAGGGGTGCCGGAGGAGGCGTCCGCGTTGGGATCGGCCGGAAGCCAGTCACCGCTCAGGCATCCCGACGCGGCGGTGCTCCCGACCCCGCCGAGCGCAGCCAGCATCCGCCGCCGCGAGACGTCGGTCATCGTCTCCCCCTCACGGCGGGACAAGGTGTGTCTTTCCGTGGCGAGCGCGGGGGACCGGCGCGCCGTCGCGACGGTCGCGTCGCGACACCGAGTCCGCGGCCCTCGGGATCTACCGACCGAGTCGCTCCTTCGCGCACTCCCGGCAGGCGATCGGGGAGTCGGTGGGCTCGGAGGCGGACGGGGACGGGGACGCGAACGCGACCTCGTCGTATCGCATTCGCCACCCGTCTGCCTCGGAGATCAGCGGAATGCCGTCCTCGACTGATCGGTCACGGAAGTCACGGAGGTCCATGGAACCTCGGTGCGGGCGGCAGAACGGCGATAGCGGCCGGAGGACGTCGGCGATCGACGGTGGAGTGATGAGTCATGTGTTAGGGAGTCCGACCCGTACCGCGGCGCCCGCGGTGGGTCGTCGATCTGACTATGCCGTCCCCGAATATCCCTGTTTCGTGTCGCTCTCACGGCGATACCTCTCGGCGAATCCGCGCAGATCGGACCGACGACGGTCGCCGAGACGCGGAGTCGATCCGCTCGCGACCGAGAATCGTTCCCGGGGATGCGTCCGAGGATCGAACTCGCCGAGACTCGCCGGCGTCCGTCCGTCCCAGCCCCTGGGTCCGGCTCCGAATACGACCGAGACGCCTCGCTCGTCGCGTGACGCCTCGGAGAAACGTCCTGACGGAGATTCGAACTCCGGTCCCTGGCTCCGCAAGCCAAGAGGATAGTCCACTACCCTATCAGGACTCGTCTCCTACTACCGCGCATCCGGTTAAGTCGGTTACGGTTCGGTGCCGGCCCGTCGGACGCTGCCGCGTCTGACGCTGCCAATATATTTATGCGCGGATCCCCGAACTGCGCCAGGATGGAACGGAGGGAGCGCGAGCGCGATCCCGGCCACGGCACGTTCGTCGGGCAGCTGTCCGACGCCTACAACGTGTTGCTCCGGTCGTCCTCTATCGACTGGCTCTCGTCGGGCGCCTGCGTGCCGCCTTTCCTCCCCGAGGACCGCGAGGTCGGCGATGTCGACCTCATCGCGGTCTCGTACACCCGAACCGGAACGGAGTGGAGTGCGGCCTGGGAGGAGCGACTGGGGACGCTCCCCGGTCGGAGCGTCATCGTCGGCGTCGACGACGCGGTCCGGGAGAGCGACGGCGGGCGGAGCGACGTCGTGGAGACCAACGAGAGCCCGGACGACCTCACCGGGATCGGGATCACGCTCAGCGAGTACCTCTCGTCGTGGGGATGCGAGGGCGGCGACCTCGTGGTCTGTTTCGACTCCCTGACGGCGCTCCTGCAGTACGTCTCGCTCCAGCGGGCCTACCGGTTCCTGCACGTGCTGACCGGGCGGGCGGCGGCCGTCGGCGCGCGCTCGCACTACCACCTCGACCCCGGCGCCCACGACGATCGGACCGTGGCGACGCTGACCTCCCTGTTCGACGCCGTCGTCGACGAGAGCGGCGCCGTCCGGACGCGATAGGGAGGCGGACGGACGTCCAGATTCAAATACGAGGACGAGACCAGCGGACGCGTGTGCGCCGAACGACGACGCGGAGACGACCGCGAGGCCGACGCCGACTCCGAACGCCGAGCGGGACCGGAGCCGAGCGCGGACAGAGGGTCCGACGGATCGACAACGATTAACAGCGTGTCAGCCATGTCTGAACCGATGGGTGCTATCGAGGACATCTACGCGGACCTCGAGGCGGACGTCTCCGAGGAGGAGTTCCGAGAGGCCGTCGCGGAGAAGGTCGAGCAGATGGACGGACTCGCCGACGAGGAGACGGCCGCGATGCTCGTCGCCCACGAACTGACCGACGACGACGTCGACGGCGTCGCGGACGTCGAGGTCGGCATGGAGGACGTGACGTTCCTCGGGAAGGTGACCAGCGTCGGGGAGTTGCGGACCTTCGAGCGCGACGGCGACGACGAGGAGGGCCACGTGCTGAACGTCGAAGTGGCCGACGAAACGGGCAGCGTGCGCGTCGCGCTGTGGGACGAGCAGGCGGCCGCGGCCGTCGACGAACTCGAACCGGGGGACGTCCTCCGCGTCAAGGGCCGCGCGAAGGACGGCTACAACGGCCTGGAGGTCTCCGCGACCCGCGTCGAGGGCGATCAGGACGCCGAGGTCGACGTCGAAGTGGGCGCCGAGGGGACCGTCGAGTCGCTGACGCTGGGCGACAGCGACGTCACGCTCCGGGGGAAGGTCCTGGGGACGGAACCCGTCCGGACGTTCTCCCGGGACGACGGCTCTGAGGGACGGGTCGCGAACCTCATGCTCGGCGACGAGACCGGTCGCGTGCGCGTGACTCTCTGGGACGAGAAGGCCGAGCGGGCCGAGGAGATCGAGGCGGGGACCGCCGTCGAGGTGGTCGACGGCTACGTCCGCGAGCGCGACGGCGCGCTGGAACTCCACGTCGGATCGCGGGGGGCCGTCGAGGAACTGGACGAGGCCGAGGCCGAGGACGTCCGGTACGTCCCCGAGACGACCCCGATCAAGGACCTCGAGATCGACACGACCGTCGACATCGCGGGCGTGATCCGCTCGGCGGACCCCAAGCGCACCTTCGACCGCGACGACGGCTCCGAGGGGCAGGTCCGCAACGTCCGCGTCCAGGACCAGACGGGGGACGTCCGCGTCGCGCTGTGGGGCGAGAAGGCCGACGCCGACATCGGCCCCGGCGACGAGGTGCTGTTCGCGGACGTGGAGATCCAGGACGGCTGGCAGGACGACCTCGAGGCGTCTGCCGGGTGGCGATCGACGGTGTCGCTGCTCGACGAGGGGAGCGCCGACGCGGTCGGGGGCGCCGACCCCGGCGGTCGATCGGGTTCCGGGACCGATACCGGGAGCGGTGGCAAAGCGGCCGAGACGGGGTTGTCGGCGTTCGCCGACGACGGGGACGACGAGCAGAGCCCCGAGCGGGACGCCGGACCCGGGGGAAGCGAGGACAGCAGCGCCGCCCCGGCGACGGAGACCGAAGCGGACGCGGAGGCGGACGCGAGCGCGGAGTTCACCGGCACGGTCGTCCAGACCGGCGAGCCGGTGATGCTCGACGACGGGTCGGAGACGGTGACGGTCGTCACCGACGCCGACGTCCGGCTCGGCGAGGAGGTCACGGTCCGCGGGCGACTGGTCGACGGACGCCTGGAGGCCGAGGAGGTCCTCTGATCTCCGACCCCCGGCTCGCCGACCGCGGGAGGGCGAATCCGACGACGCGGAACCCTTAAGCCCGAGACGGTCCCGTATCACGCTATGAGCGTCGAGCTTCCGTTCGCGCCGGTTGACACCATCATCCGGCGGAACGCGGGCGGCCTCCGCGTCAGCGCCGACGCCGCCGAGGCGCTCGCCCGCCGCATCCAGAACCGCGGTGCGGCACTCGCGGTCGAGGCCGCGCAGCAGGCGACCGCCGACGGTCGGAAGACGCTGATGGCGGGGGACTTCGAGGGCGACGGCCGGACGGAGGCACTCGAACTCCCCATCGCCCCCGTCGATCGCATCGCCCGGCTCGACATCGACGATCGGTACCGCGTCTCGATGGACGCCCGCCGTCGTCGCCGAGGACGTCGAGGCGTACTTCGAACTCGCACCGCACTTCGAATGAGGTTCGCCTACCGGGACGTCTGTCTCGATCACGACACGGGCTCGCGCCACCCCGAGCGTCCCGACCGGCTCCGGGCGATCCGGCGCGCGCTCTCGCGGCAACACGGCGTCGAGTACGAACAGCCCGACGCGGCCGCCCCCGAGACCGTCGCCGCCGTCCACGACTCGGAGTACGTCGACGCCGTCCGGGAGTTCTGCGCTGACGGCGGCGGCTCGTGGGACGCCGACACCGTCGCCGTCGAGGCCACCTGGGACGCCGCGCTGGCGAGTGCGGGGATGGCCGCCTGGGCCGCCGAGCGAGCGCTCGCCGACCCCGGCGCCGACAGCGACACGCCGTTCTCGCTGGGCCGTCCGCCCGGCCACCACGCCGAGTACGACGACGCGATGGGGTTCTGTTTCTTCAACAACGCCGCCGTCGCCGCGCAGGCCGCTCTCGAGGCCGGCGCCGACCGCGTGGCCGTCCTCGACTGGGACGTCCACCACGGCAACGGCACGCAGGACGTCTTCTACGACCGCGGGGACGTCTTCTACGGGTCGGTCCACGAGCAGGGGCTGTTCCCCGGCACCGGCGGGATCGGCGAGACCGGCGCGGACGGCACCGCCGGCGAGGGGGCTACGATGAACGTCCCGTACCCATCGGGCTGTGGCGACGCGGAGTACGCCTACGCCTTCGAGACGGCGTTCGGGCCGGCGTTCGAGCGGGTCGACCCCGATCTCCTGCTGGTGAGCGCGGGCTTCGACGCCCACGAGCGCGACCCCATCTCCCGGATGCGCGTCTCGACGGAGGGGTTCGGCCTGCTCACCCAGCGCTGCCGGGACCTCGCCGGCGAGCTCGACGCCGGCCTGGGGTTCGTCCTCGAGGGCGGGTACGGACTGGAGTGCCTCGCAGAGAGCGTCGCCATGGTCCAGGAGGTGTTCATGGGGCGACAGCCCGTCGAGCCCGACGCGGACCCCAACGAGGACGCCGTCGAGGTCGTCGAGGAGGCGCTCGAAGCCGCGGAGTGAGCGCTCGCCGACCCCGGCGCCCGCCAGCCGGAGTTCCCGGCCCTCCCGGCGGTCGGGAGTCGGCGGCCGTCGGATCTCAGGGCCCGGGATCGAAGAACTCGGCGAGGTCCCTCCCGAAGGTCCCAGCGAGCGTCGCCACCTCCTCGTCGACGAGCACGTCGTAGCCCTCCCGGAGCGCGTCCTCGATCCGCGCGCCGAGCGCCACCGAGAACAGGGCGTCGCCGGCGAGAAACGCCCGGGCGGTGGGGAGCTCCCGGGGGCGCTCGACGACGTACCGGTCGCCGTCGACGAACGGTCCCCAGACGTCGCCGTCGCCGGCGTACTTCTCGTAGAACCCCCGGGCGTGTTCGCCGACGTGGACCGGCGGTCCCTCGTGGCGCTCGATCCGGGGGCGGCGCGCGACCTCGCACTCGACGAACAGCGCCGCGGGCCGGCCCCCGGGCTCGCTCGTGTCGCCGCCGTCGGTCCCCCGGCCGTCGTTCGGGGCGCCCGCCTCGCCCGCCCACGCCCCCGTCCGGAAGACGTCGAATCCCCGGCGGTCGAGGCCGTCGGCGACCCCCGACAGGGATCGCTCGAGTTGCGGGTAGAGCTGATCGTCGACGAGGTCCGGGGCGGTGAAGCGGACGGCGAGCGGCGTCGTCTGTCGGCGGTCGAGTTCGGCTCGGACCTCCGCCGGGCCCAGCGGTTCCGGATCGGCGCGCTCGAAGCGGGCCTCGTCGGGCGCGGCGAGGAACGCCCGGGCGTGGTGGATCAGGCGGGCAACGTTGGTCGCCGAACAGACCGCCGCGACGTTGCGCTCGGGATCGGTCGGATCGACGACGACCAGCGGGTCGTCGAACTCGCGGGCGGCGTGGCCCTCCGGGTCGAGGACCATCGGCGGGTGCCAGTCGGCGGCCGCCGACAGCAGCGCGCGGAAGCCCCCGTACTCGAGGACCAGCAGTTCCGTCAGGTACCCGGAGAACCCCTCGGTCCGCAGGTCGCTGCCGTAGACGCCGATCCCCTTCAGGAACGCCTTTGTCACGCGCACCTCGCCCGCGAGGTCGTCACCGATGCGCTCGTCGAGGTAGCGCGTGTGGAAGGGCGTTCGGTCGACCGCGGACTGGATGGCCGTCCCGTCTTCGACCCGGTAGCAGGGAACGAGGTCGACGTCGAACCCCTCGACGGTGCCCGTGATGTAGGGGTGCTCGGCGTACTCCTCGCGGCCGTCGGGGACGGCGGCGCGGCCGACCGCCAGCCCGTAGCGCTCGAGGTCCTCACGGTCGAGGTCCGGCGGGAACCGCACGAACACGTCGATGTCGCGGTCGCCGCTGATCCACGTCCCCCGGGCCGTCGATCCGACCTGGACCACGTCGGCCTCGACGGGGAAGTCGGCGACGGCCTCCTCGGCTGCGGCGATGACCCGGGCGGCGACCGACCGCAGGCGCCGGCGCTCGTCGTCGTCGGGCGTCACCCGCTCCCGGACCCGCTCGACGACCGCCGCGACCGACGGCCCGTCGCTGTCGCTCCCGCGCTCGCCGTCGTCTCTGTCCATGGCCCGCTTTCGCCGGCGGCACTCGAAAGCGTTGTCGGTGACGCCCGCCCGTCGTGCCAACGGCTGTCGGATCGGCGGCGAAGCGAAACGGATATGAGTCGAGTTCGACTACTCCGAATCGAGCCGCCGTAGCTCAGCTGGTAGAGCACCTCGCTGTTAACGAGGTTGTCCCAGGTTCGAGCCCTGGCGGTGGCGCTACGCTTCTCCCGACGCTCGTCCGCGAGCGCCGGTTGCTTCCGTCCCGTCCGCTCGACTGTGACTGACGGGGGGGACCGACCTCCGACCGGAGAACCCCGTGGCGGTTAAGCCTGCGGGGCCGGAGTGGCGAGGCATGCAACTGGAGGACTACTGGGGGATCGGGCCGAAGACCGCGGCGCTGTTGCGCGAGGAACTGGGCGAACGGGAGGCCGTCGAGGCCATCGAGCGCGCCGACAGCCGCGCGCTCGCCGCGGCGGGAGTGAGCCGGGGGCGGGCGACCCGGATCCTCCGGCGCGCCGAGGGCGGCGAGGGGCTGGACCTGCTGGCGACCCGGGACGCCCGCGCCGTCTACCGGGACCTGCTGGAACTCGCGGAGTCGTACGCGGTCACCGACCACGCCGCCGACCGGGTGCGCGTGCTCACGCCGCTGACCGACCGGGCGGCCGTCGAGGAGCGCCTCGACCGGACGACGACCGCGCTGGCGGACTGGCGCGCGCTCGAGGAGGGGACCCGAGAGGCCGTCCTCGACGCCTTCGGGGAGTACGACGACCGGAGCGGCTCCTCCGAGGTAGCGGCCGTCGAGACGGCGCTGGCGCTGCGCGAGGCGGGCGTCGCCGGCGGAAGCGAGGACGGAGGCCTGTTCGCCGCGCTGTCCGACCTCGACAGGGAGGCGCTGGCCGACGCCGCGGTCGCGCTCCGCGCGCTGCCCGAGGGAGAGGACGACCGCGTGCGACCCGGTGCCGACGAGAAACTCGACGCGCTGCGCGAGGACCTCGGTGCGGTCGAGGACATGGCCGCCGCGCCGGGAGAGGTCGTCGAGGCGGTCCGCGAGGACGCCCGCGACCCGGCGGCGTTCCGGGACGCGCTAGCCCGCCACGTCACGAGCGAGACGGGCGTCGGCGCGGCCGCCGTCCGGGACGCGATGCCGGGGGAGGCGACCGACGCCTCGGCGTTCGTCACCGAGACGCTGCGCGCGCTGACCGCGGACCGCCGAGAGCGAGCGAACGAGCGCGAGCGGGCGGTCCGGGAGGACCTGGAGACCGCCGTCGCGGACGCCCGCGAGGAGGTCCAGGCCGCCGTCGAAGCGATCGACGACATCGCGCTGTGGACGTCGCTGGCGCGGTTCGCAGACGCCTTCGACCTCCGGCGGCCGACGCTGGTCGACCCCGACCGGGACGCGCTCGCGGTCGAGGGCGCCCGGAACCTCGAACTCGCGGCCGCCGGCGGCCCCGTCCAGCCGATCGACTACGCGGTCGGCGATCACGGCCTCGACCTGCCGGCCGGCGGCCGCGTCGCGGTGCTCACCGGCGCCAACAGCGGCGGGAAGACGACGCTGCTGGAGACGTGTTGCCAGGTCGCCCTGCTGGCGCACATGGGGCTGCCCGTCCCCGCCGAGCGCGCGGAGGTCTCGCCGGTCGACGCGCTGGTCTTCCATCGGCGCCACGCCTCGTTCAACGCGGGCGTGCTGGAGTCGACGCTGCGGTCGGTCGTTCCGCCGCTGTCCGGGGGCGGCCGGACGCTGATGCTGGTCGACGAGTTCGAGGCGATCACGGAACCCGGCAGCGCCGCCGACCTGCTCCACGGCCTGGTGACCCTGACCGTCGAGCGCGACGCCCTCGGCGTGTTCGTCACCCACCTCGCCGAGGACCTCGAACCGCTGCCCGACGTCGCCCGGATCGACGGCATCTTCGCCGAGGGGCTCACCGCCGACCTCGACCTCGAGGTGGACTACCAGCCCCGTTTCTCGACGCTGGGCAGGTCGACGCCGGAGTTCATCGTCTCGCGGCTGGTCGCCGAGGCGAGCGACCGCGAGGAGCGGGCGGGCTTCGAGACGCTCGCCGGCGCCGTCGGCGAGGCCGCCGTCCAGCGGACGCTGGCGGACGCACGGTGGGCGCCCGAGGCCGACGGCGAGACCGATATCGAATCAGAGTCGGAGTCGGGCGACTGACGCCCCGGAGCGTCGGTCAGAACTCCCCGAGCGTGGTCTGGTCGCGCTTGAGCGCCCGCGCGTCGTACCCGCGGCGCCCCAGTTCGGCGGCGAGTTCGTCCGTGAACCCGTGGGTCGTGTAGACCCGCTCGGGGTCGACCGCGTCGACGAGCGCGAGCAGTTCGGGGTGGTCGCAGTGGTCCGAGAGCACGAACGCCTCGTCGTAGCCCGCCCGGAAGCGGTAGGAGTCCTCGACGGCCCACCCGGAGAAGCCGACCTTGACCGCGCCGGTCGTCTCCGCGATGCGCTCGACGAACGACAGCCGGCTGGTCCGGGCCGGGAGCACGAGCGCGTCGTCGGCCCCGAGTTCGTCGTCCTCGCCGTAGCGACGGGTGCCGAACGCGAAGTCGGCGCCGCACTCCTCCGCGAGGACGCCGGTGATCCGGTCGATCGCCCGCGTGACGTACGGCCGCGAGCGCTCCGAGCGCTCGAGGAGGGCCAGGAGTTCCTGGGCGCGCCCGAGGGCGTAGCCGAACAGGAGCACCGGCCGGTCGCAGCCGTCGAGGAAGTCGACGATCCGGCGTTCGAGCGTCGCCTGGTCGGGGAACGCGTAGCCCGGCTTCCCGTAGGTCGACTCGACGACGAGTTCGTCGGCCGGCGGCGGATCGAACCCCTCGAGACCGAGGTCGCGGCGGTCGCGCGTCGAGACGTCCCCGGTGTAGAGATAGCGAGTGCCGTCGCCCGGGTCGGTGACCAGCGCCGCCCGCGACCCGGGGACGTGCCCTGACGGCAGGAGGTCGACCGCGGGGTGGTCGACCCGCTGGAAGCCGCCGGCGTCCGACCGCCGGGCGCGGGCCAGGGCCGCGGTCGTCGCCGAGCAGAGCAGTCCGGCCGGCGGGTCGTCGTAGAGGTGGTCGCCGTGGGCGTGGCTCACCACGTTGATGTCGCCGTCGGGGCGCTCGGCGTCGCAGACGACCGTCTCGCCAGTCGAGAGATCGAAGCGGACGCCGTCGCGGAGGCGTACGTCGCCGCTCACGGTGGCCGTAGGGAGGGAGCGACCGTGAGCGTTGGCGTTGCGACGCGACCGCCGCTCACTGAGTTCCGTTCTCGCCCTCGTGGAGGCGCTCGACGCGCGCGAGCGTGTCTGCGTCCTCGGGACCGAGGTCCGGCCGGAACCGCGAGAACCGCGGGAACCGGAGGGCGTACCCCGAGTCGTACTCCGTCGAGGGCTGGATCTCCTCGTACTCGACTTCGAGGACGACCTCGGGTTCGAGGTCGACGCGCCGGCCGTCCTCCTCGGCGATCAGCGGTTCGAGCCGCGCGGTGAGGTCCCGCAGTTCCTCGTCGGTGTAGCCGGTGGCGAGCCGCCCCACCTCGCGGAGGGCGTCGGTCTCGGGGTCGTAACAGCCCAGGAAGAGCCGCCCGAGGAAGTCGCTGCGTCGGCCCTCGCTCCACTGCGCGCGCGTGACGACCAAGTCGAGGGGCTCCATCACCGGCTTGGCCTTCGCCATCGTGCCGACCCGCCGCCCCGGCCGATAGGGCGCGGCGAGGTTCTTCGCCATCACCCCCTCGTGGCCCGCCGCCAGCGCCTCGCGGTAGAACGCCCAGGCGGCGTCGACCGCGTCTCCGTTCCCGTCCTCGTCGCCGGGTGCGTCCCCCGGGACGGCCGGGCGGCAGTTCGCCGCCCGCTCGATGGAATCCGAGGCGGGATCGAACGCGGCCGAGAGCCGGTCCAGCCGGTCCCGGAGCGGGGCGTCGAGCAGCGACGCCCCCTCGAAGTAGAGGCAGTCGAAGAGGTGGACGACCGCCGGGACCTCGTCGGCCAGCGCCTCGACGTCCTCCTCCTGCCTGATGCGCTTCGAGAACTGCTGGAACGGCACCGGATCGCCCGTCTCGGGGTCGGTCCCGACCGCCTCGCCGTCGAGGATACACGACGCGGCGGTCACCCGCTCGCGGACCGCCCGCACCACGTCGGGGAACTGCTCGGTGACCTCGAGGAGCCGGCGGGTGAACACGCGCACCTCGTCGCCGTCCTTGTGGATCTGGACGCGCGCGCCGTCGAACTTCCGCTCCAGCAGGACGTCCTCAAGGTCGGCGGCGACGTCCGCCAGCGCCGCGTCGACGCTCTCGGCGTTCCGGGCGAGGACGACCTCGACCGGCCGGAACAGCTCCACGTCGAGGTCGGCCAGCGCCGCCCGGCCGCCGTCGCGGGCGGTCTCCGCGACCAGCGGGAAGTCGTTTGTCACCTGGTGGGCGCGCTCGACGGCCGCGACCGCGTCCTCGGACGGCGTCGGCGGGTCGCCCGCGTCGGTCCCGGAGACGTCGCCGTCGAGGAAGGCGAGCGCGACGGCGTCGCGGACGGTCCCGCCCCCGACCCCCACCCGGAGGTGGCCGAGCGCGGTGCGGACGACGTACCGGGCCTCCTCGGGGTCGGCGTCGCTGATCAGCCCGGCGACGGCGTCGATCCGGCGGTCGCGGCTCCCCGTGCCCTCGTAGGTCGCGAGGTCCCGCAGCGTCCGGTAGACGTCGCGGACGGTCAGCGTCGGCGAGACGAGCGTCCGCTGGCGCCGGTGGTCGACCGCCCACGCGGCGGCGTCGCCCAGGTCGCCGGCCTCGCGCCAGCGCTCCTCGATCCGGTCCTCGTCGACGCCGGTGGCCTTCCGGAGCGCGCGGACCGTCAGCCCTGAAGAGACACCCAGGTCCCCGGGCTCCCAGGCCCGGAAGACCGTCCCGCGGACCAGCGCGACGACCATCGGCAGGTGCTCGGCGTCGGCGTCCGCGAACGCCTCCGCGAGGACGGCCGTCTTCTCGTTGGTCGACTCCGTCGCGGCCAGCCGTCGGTAGACGTCGACCAGCGCGGCGTACTCCATCACCGGAGAGAGGGGCGTCGGACGCAAAAGTCCGCGCCCGAGCACGGAGCACGCTCCCGTCGACGGGCGGTCAGTCCCGGACGAGCACCGCCGGCCGGGGCAGTTCGAGGTCGAGGCCGGCGGCCGCCCGCGCGCGGACTGTCGGCCACTCGCTCCCCTCGGCGGCGGTCAGCACCTCGATCCCGTCGTCGGTCACGAGCGCCGTGTCCTCGCTTTTCGCTCCCTCGACCGTCGGGTTCCAGGCGTAGGCCATCGGACTCGTGACGGGCGCGTCGTGGCCCGGCGTCGCGATCCACTCCCGGCCGGCGTAGCCCGCCGCGCCCCCCTGGTGGTGCCGGCGCCACTCGCCGTCCCAGCCGACGTCGTCGTAGGCCGCCCGGATCGCGTCGAAGACGTCGCCCGCGGTCGCTCCTTCGCGGGCGGCCCCGCGGGTCGCCGCGAGCGCCGTCGCCTCGACGCGGGCCGCGGCGGCGTGGCGCTCTTCGAGCCACGCCGGCGGATCGAACGCGACCGCCCGGGTACAGCTCGCGTGAAGGCCGCCCCGGCGGGCGGTGACCGAGACGAGCGCGTAGTCGCCGACCGTCGCCTCCGTCGGAGTGTAGTGGCGGTACCGCCGGGCGCGGTCGGCGCCGCCGACGAGCGCGACCGGCGCGTCGATCCCCCGGACTGCGAGTCGCCCTCGGAGGTCGGCGGCGACCGAGCGCTCGGCGTCGGCCGGCGAGAGGTCCCGACAGACGGCCTCGACGGCGGCCGTCGTCTCATCGCCCAGGCGGCGGTAGGCGGGCAGGTCGTCGTCGGTCAGCGGCTGGCGCAGCGGGCCGGCGTCGACGGACGCGAACCCCTCGACGTCGAAGTCGGCGGCCGCCGGCGTCGGGCTCCGCTCGGCGACGGCCTCGGCCAGCGACCCCTCGTGCCACGGGTAGCTCTCGACGGTCGTCCCCGGCGGGAGTTGCTCCTCCCGGAGGCGGTCGGCCTCGATGTCGTCGGTGACGACCCGGAGGTCGCCCTCCGCGAGGTAGCCGGCCGCCGCGACCCCCGTCTCCCCGGCCCGGTCGACGGCGTTGTCGCCGCCGGTGAGCCACGCGAAGGAGGCGGGCCGGGCGAACCAGATGGCCCGGAGGTCGCGGTCGTCGAGCAGCCAGTCGAGGCGCGCGAACGCGTCCATAGTCGGTGGCCGCGCCGAGCGGTGTTGGGTCTTCGGGGGCGAGGAGAAATTTACTTGCCTCGGGGACGACGACGTCGTCGACGAGGGCCCATATCTCAGTCTGGTTAGAGAGACCGGCTCATAACCGGTTCGTCCTTGGTTCAAATCCGAGTGGGCCCATCGAGAGGCCCCTCCCGCGCCGTGTCGGCGCTCTCCCGAGAGTTCGAGCGAGCGGAGCGAGTGGAATCCACGGAGTGGAACCCGGCGCCCGAAGGCGCACGCCACAGCGCCCGACTCGGCGGTCGCTTCGAACGGCGTCGCGCACTGACGCGGCGACCGAACCGATGGCGCGGGGTCGATATCGGGCGCTGATCGGGACGCCGTGGTCACCGGGGTCGTCTAGGCGGGACTCGGGAACGTTCGTGGGACCTCGTGGTCGCGGCGCTCGGGCGTCCGTACGCGCTGATCGGCGCTGCGGTCCCCCGAGTGAGGGCGCGGTCCGAGAACCGCAGGCGCCTGCCAGCACGGACCGGACGGCGAGGGGCGGTCGCCGCGGCGGGGAGCGTGGGCGACGGATCCTACTCCACGTCGTCGTGAGTGAGCAGCGTCCGGTCGACGCCCTCCGGCGTCGGATCGTACGTGACGATCTCCAGGAGGTTGCCGTCCGGGTCGAGGAAGTAGAAGCCCTCGAACTCCCCCCAGTCGTAGGGACCCTGCTTGGGGAACTGGCCGTCGAGGTCGGGCAGGAGCGCCTCGTAGCTGCCGCGGTCGGTCTCGAAGGCGACGTGGGCCTTGTCCAGCGGGTGATCGAGGCCCCGCTCGTCCCAGTTCTCGGCGCGACCGGTCTCGGCCAGCGTGACGACGGTGTCGCCGGCCTCGAACATGGCGTGGTCGCCCTGGAAGTCCGAGGGGGGCCGCAGTAGGTCCAGATCGAGCGTGTCGCGATAGAACCCGAAACAGGCGTCGAGGTCGTCGACGTCCACGTTGATGTGGTCGACGGCGTCCATACCGAGCCCGGGGACGCGCGGTAGATAATCCTTGTCGTGATACGGACCGACACACCGATGTACGTCGTGGGCCAAGCCCTCCTCGATGCGACACGCCAGGGGGCCGCTGTTGACCGTCGACGTCGGCGAGCGAACGGCGCGAGAGCGGGACGTCGACGACGTCCTCGAACGGTTCGTGGGCGGTCGCGGCGCGGGGACGAAACTCGCCCACGACCGGATCCCGTTCGACGCCGACCCGCTCGGCCCGGAGAACCGCCTCTACTTCACCATCGGACCGCTCCAGTACGCGACGACGAGCTTCACGGGGCGGATGAACTGCACGGGGCTGTCGCCGCTGACCGGCGGACTGCTCTCCTCGAACGCGGGCGGGTTCATGTCCCGGGCGTTCGCGGCGACGGGGTACGCGGCGGTCGAACTCGCCGGGGAGAGCGACGTCCCCCTCGCGGTCCACGTCACCGACGAGGGCGTCGACTTCGAGGAGGTGCCCGAA
>PXRR01000069.1:0-10301 GCA_003021975.1 Halobacteriales archaeon QS_5_70_17
CCGCAGGCGTGCCGCATTCGTTGCTGCGGCAGGTCAGCGTGCTCATCGTCGTCTCGCTGATACTGGCGTACGCCTACGAGCGAACGAACAACCTCACGGCCCCGTACTCATTCGCGGCATCTGACGTAATGACGTTTATTATTGCGCACATGACGACCCTTTCGAGAATCGGTACCAACCACGAACCGACGCACTCGCGGCACATGTCTCCCGAAATACACGGAGCGTCCATCTATCCGCTTTCGTTTCGATACTGGTCCCGTGTCACAGTATAGCGGTGATGGTCGACTATCTCACCAGTCGGTCGTACGGTCGCATTCCGGACGATTCCATCGTGCTGGCCTCCATGGGCCGCTACGTACTTCTCGACGGCCCGCCGTGAGTTCTCATTTTCTTTCTGTACCGGCACGGCGACGAGATCGAGATCGAGTCGCTCGAAGGCCATCTCGATGAGGCGCGAGGCGCGTTCACCCGAGTATCCCCGCCCCCAGAACGGTTTTCGGAGCCAGACGGCCGGATAGCCGGTGTGGGTCTCCCAGTCGAGGATGAGGCCACCGGCCCCTGCGATGGCTCCTGCGTTCTTTTCGCCGTCTTTCGGACGGATAACGTACTCTGCTCGCTCACCGCTTTCCCACTTGTCTTCCAGTCGATGTATTCACTGGTTTCCTGGACCGTCCCGTGGATCCCCCACGGAAGGTACCGTGTCACGTCTGCGATACCGGGCTCGTGTTCGGAGCAGTGCTGGTGGTATTCGAAGAGATCAACGGTATCGTGAGAGAGCCGTTCGAGACGAAGACGATCCGTCTCAAGCGTTTCCGGGAACAGCACGGTTTGCAGTCGGACGACCCGTCAAAAAGAGTTGGGTCGTAACGGCCGCTACGGGAGGCTCTCAGACCGCCGTACTGGTGGGCAGAGAGCGTCTGTTCGACAGAACAGCGGCCACGCGCTGACCGCCGACGAGACCGAGAGGCTCAACGAGGGACTGGCCGACTCACCGACTGACCGGGTGGATTGACTTCCTCGGGCCTGAGACGACGCCCGACGGACGGATTTCGGTGAGCGAACGGCGGCGGCGCGCTCGCTGCGCCCCGACGGGTTTTTGCCCCGCCGGGCGAGGAGCTAGGCCGTGACTCTCGACCCGGTGCATTTTGATGGCATCACGCGGCTCGCCGGGCGCATCAGCCGGGACGTCGACCGGCGCGACCACCGGGCGTTCGCCGAAACCGTCTGGACCGACTTCCTCGACCCGCTGGTCCGGGACGGCGACCCCGTCGTCGAACCGCTCGGCGAGCACCGCCGGCGCGTGGTCGACCTCGAGGCCGCCGCCCTCCAGGACCCGCCCTACCCGACCCAGCACGGACTGGACTCGGGGACGATCAACCCGACGACCTACAAGAACGGGCTGGTCGTCGACGTCGCCCAGGCGGCGATGACCGCGGTCCCCTCGGACCTGGAACTCCACCGCGGCCGGACGGTCGTGATGACCGTCCACTCGAACGACCCCACGCTGACCATCCCGGACGAGGGCTGGATCGCGGACGACGAGGGGTACACCCGCAAGCGGGTCCTGCGAGTCCCGCAGGTCAACCGCTACGAGGCGGCGGTGGTTCACGAACTCGCGCTCTACCTCGCGGAGGGGAAGCACGCCCGCGAGAACGCCGACGTGGTCGACGACGTGCTGATCCTCGACGGGCCCATCTACCCGAAGGGGCTCCACTCCTGGTCCGACCGCCAGCCCGAACTCGCGGACCTGCTCGCCGAGGACGACCGCCCCCGGGACGTCATCGAGAACTACATCCGGCTCGTCGAGCGGTTCGTCGAGCGGGACGTCCCGCTGGTGGGGTTCGTCAAGACGCCGTCGTCGCGGCTGATCACCCGGACCGTGCGGGAGACGACCGGCGACGCCCCCTGGGTGAACGACGCCGCCTTCTTCTCGCAGGTGCTCGAGCGCCGCGAGGACGACGAACGACTGACCGACGGGCTGACGTTCACCGGCTGGTACGTCTCCCGGGGGGGTACCGACGAGATGCTGTCGGCGCCCGACGGCGCGTTCGGCCTGGAGCGGGAACTCGCTCCCGAGGCGTACGCGCTCACTTTCTGTGTGATCTACGACCCCCGGACCGACACCGTCTACCGCCTGGAGGCGCCCGCGGCGTTCACCCGCGACGAGGACCGCCGCGAGCGCCTCCTGCGGCAGGTGCTGGCCGGCGTCGCCGTCCAGCGGGGGCCTCCCGAGGCCGTCGCCAAGGCCGACGCGCTGGCCCGGATCGGCCGCGCGGAGACCCGCGCGCTCCAGGACTCCCTCGAGCAGACGTTCGACTCCGAGCGCGACACCACCTACGACGAGGACCGCTGGGGGCTGCTCGGCGAGTGAGCCGCTCTCGCTTCACTCCGTTCGGACCCGACCGATCCGCTCGCGGCGGACGGGTCCGTTCACTCGCCGGCGGGAGCCGGTCCGGGAGACCGTCGGCCGCGGCGCGCCGGTACCGACGCCGTCGGCGACGGCATCGGAGACGGGTCACTCCGAACAGCCCGGGTCCTCCTTTCTGACCTCGATCTCGACGTTTCGCTCCGGGACGCCGATCCGCGCGAACTGCGTCCGGACGTGTTCCTTGGCCGCCTCGATCGCCTGGTCTTTCATGTCGAACCCGCGGGGCATGGGGGACTCGAAGGCGACGCGGACCTCCTCTCCGTCGATCATCTGCACGGAACCGCCGGTCTCGACCGCGTAGAACTCGTCGCAGATCCAGACGTACGGGGCGTCCTGGTCGGGGGCGCCCTTGAACGACGGCGCCCGCTCCCCCCGCTCGTACAGGGTCCCGGTGAGCGTCGTCCCCCCACCGTGCCCCTGGATGAGTAGCATGGGCTGAAGTAGGCCGCGAGCGCGTAAAAGAGCATTCACACGCGGCCGCGGGCAGACGGACCGTCGTGGTCACGGTCCCGCGGCGGGAGCCCCGCGGCCCGCGCTCCTCACGCCGGATCGTCGCGCGCGTCGTCCGCCGTCCTCCGGAGGTCCGCGAGGGAGTCGGCAGCGAGGAAGACTCCCAGTCCGCGGTCGCGCCACGCGGTCGCGCCGGCCTCGCGGGCCAGCAGTTCCCCCGCGTACTGCTCCTCGCGGTCCGGGTCCAGCGTCACCATCCCGTCGATGCGCCCCCGAGCGAGCAGCCCCCAGTGGACGCAGGGGCTCCAGGACTCGATGACCCGCTTGCACTCCCGTTCCAGGGCCGCCCGGACGGCGGCGGCGACCGCCGCCCGCTCGGGGTCGCGTTTCACGCCGTGGCCGATGACGAACGCGACCGTCGCCTCAGCGGGCGTCCGGTCGCTGTCGGCGGTGACGCGGGCGCCGTCGTACCGGGCGCCCGCCTCCCGCCGGGCGACGTAGAGGTCGTCGGGGACGGGCGCGTAGACGCTGGCGACGACCGGATCGCCGTCGCGGAGAACGGCGACTGCCGACGCGAACGTCGGGAGGCCGGCGACGAAGTCGTTGGTGCCGTCGAGCGGGTCGACGATCCAGCGGAACTCGGACTCCGCCCTTCCGCGGTCGCCGCTCTCCTCGGCGTAGACCGCGTGTCCCGGGAACGCGGGTTCGATCACGTCGAGCATCCGCCGCTCGCTGGCGCGGTCGGCGGCCGCCTTCACGTCGTGGGGGTCGAACTCGCCGTCGGCGTCGCCGGCGCGGAACCGCTCGCGGAGGTGTCGCCCCCCGGCGAGCGTCGCCCGCACGGCGGCGTTCTCGATCCGTCCGAGCAGGGACATACCCGCCGGTTCTCCCGCGGGGAGGTGTCGCTTTCGGTGGCCGACGGTGGACGGCGGGCGCCCGCGCGGGGAAACGGGTTTACCCCCCGAGATCCCAGGCCCGCTATGACGGATCTGGGGGACTTCTCGAACTTCGACCCGGACGAGGAGCGCGACGGCGACGGCGAGGCCGCCGACGGCGAGGTCGGTCGGGAGGCCGCCGGCGGCACCGCGTCCGGCGGGTCCGGGCGCGACGACGACTTCGAGCGGATGGACCTCGAGACGGCCGGCGAGGACCGCGGGATCGGGACGCTCTCGGCCTCCGGGGGGCTGGTGATCAGCGAGGACGAGCGCGACACCACGCTCCGGGCGTACGTCACCGTCGCCAACCGGTCGTCGGTCCGGATCGGGTCGTACCTGATCGCCAGGTATCCGGACGGCGAGCGCCTGTTCGCTCGGATCACCGCCCTGGAGTACGCCCGCGAGTTCGACTCCGACGACGCCACCGAGATCCACGCCCGGCGGGCGATGCGCCGGCGGGACATCGACGAGCAGGACTACAAGTTCATAGCGACGCTGGACCCGGTCGCGGTGCTCTACGAGCGCGACGGCGAACTCCGCCGGCGGATGACCGACCGCGTCCCGAAGCCGGAGACGGTCGTCCGGCCGGCGACCGACCCCGCGGAGATCAAGACCGGGCTGAAGATCCCCGGTGACGGCGTCTTCCTCGGCCACCTCTCGGTCGGCGGGGAGAAGGTCCGCACCGCCGCGGAACCGCCGACGATCGACTACCGGCTGAAAGACGACTACGAGGACGGCGATCCGCTGGCCTTCCGGCACACGCTGATCGCCGGGGGGACCGGGTCGGGGAAGACCCACGCCGCGAAGAACGCCCTCCGGCAGTACCTCGGGCGGCGCTACGAGATGGACGACGGGCGCTCGCCGGAGACGGCCGTCGTCCAGTTCGACCCGCAGGACGAGTACGCCCAGATGCACGACGACAACCCCGAGATCACCGACGAGGATCGCCGGCGGTACGACCGGGAGGGAATCGCCCACGGCGGCTACGACGACACGGTCGCGTTCGTCCCCCGGGTGGGGTCGGCGGCCTACGCCGCCAGCCACCACCGCGCCGAGCAGGTGGAGTTCACCGTCCCGTTCTCGATGGTCCGGGACAGCCCGTGGCTGGTCGCCGGGTCGAGCCTCAACGACAACCAGTACGGCGCGCTCCGGGAACTCCTCGACCGCTTCTTCCGGCAGTACGGTCCCGGGGGCACCTACGAGGAGTTCACGACCTACCTCGACGATCCGGGGCTGCGCGAGGAACTCCACGAGTCCGGGCGAGTCCACGAGGCCACCTTCGACGCCGTGAAGCGCCGTGCGCTGGGCTTCCACGACGTCTTCGATCAGGACGCGCCGCCGCTGACCGATCTGATCCACGAGTTCGTCCGGCCCGGCGGGCTGACGGTCGTCCCGACCTATCACATCAACTCCACGCGGGCCAAGGAGACGGTCGTGCTCGCGGCCTCCAGCCTGCTGGTCGACCAGAAGCTCTCGAACGACCCCCGGTACGACCGCATCGAGGAGACGCCCCTGATCGTCGGGATGGACGAGGCGCACAACTTCCTCACCGACGCCGAGTCGGTCCAGGCCCGAAAGGTCATCGGCAAGTTCACCGACGCCGCCAAGCAGGGTCGCAAGGAGCGCCTCGGCCTGTTCCTGATCACGCAGGACCCCCAGGACGTCGCCGACCCCGTTTTCAAGCAGGTGAACACGACGGTCGTGCTCAACCTCGGCGACGAGGACGCCATCGCGAGCGTCAACATCCCGTCGAACCTCGAGTCGAAGGTCCCCTACATGGAGAAGGGCCAGATGGTCGTCTACTCGCCGGACAACTCCGACCCCGTCGAGATCATCGGCCTCTCGAAGTGTCTCACTCGCCACGGGCGGGACTGAATTCGGCGGTCGAGCGCGCGGCCCCCGTCGACGTCTCCACCCGACCTCCAGCGGGCGCGCCGCCCCGCCCGGAAGAGCACGCGCCCCCGGCCCGCGATCGGCGCGAGGCCGAGCGAGACCACCCCGGCCGCGACGTAGCGGGAGTCGCTGCCCCCGACCGTCTCGACGACCGGCCGCGCGCCCCAGCGGACGGTCGCGGCGGCGGGGAGGCGAACCAGATGGAGACGCCCCGTCCCCCGCTTTCGCCGGGGGTCCGCTCGCCGCGCCCGTCCGAAGTGTTATATCTTTCCCCGTGCTACGTGTTACCGTATCATGAAACACGTGCTCGTACCGCTCGACGGCTCCGGGCGGGCCGAGTGCGCCCTGGAACACGCGATGGAGGCGTTCCCGGAGGCCCGCCTGACGCTGCTGACGGTGATCGATCCGGCCTCGGGATTCGCCGGCGCCGGGGCGCCCGGGACGGCCGAGGTATGGTACGAGTCCGCCCGCGAGCAGGCCGAGGCGCGCCTCGCGGAGGCCCGCGACCGGGCGGCGACCGAAGGGATGGCCGCCGAGACGCGCGTCGAGACCGGCCGACCGGCGCGGGTCATCGTCGACTGCGCCGAGGAGGAGGGCGTCGACCAGGTGGTGATGGGGAGCCACGGTCGGGAAGGCGTCTCCCGACTCCTGCTGGGGAGCGTCGCGGAGACCGTCGTCCGGCGGTCGCCGGTGCCCGTGACCGTCGTCCGGTACCGATAACCCCGAACCTGTTCGGGAGTCCCCTGATCCGGCCTCGGGGCGTCCCTTCGGTCATGAGCACGGACGCGGTGACCGAATCCGTCGAGCGCGAGGAGACCACGGTCCAGATCCGCTGTACCGGCCACGTTCGCACCGAACTCGGCGTCCCCGGCTTCGAGTTCACCTTCGGGGGCGACACCCTCCGGGAGTTCCTGGAAGCGCTGTTCGAGGAGTACGACATCGAGGAGATGCTGATCGCGGAGACGGAGTCCGAGGCGACTGCCCGCGGGTGGGCGTCCGTCGGGGACCTCCCGGGGACGTGGGTGAAAAACCCCGAGGGCGAGCAGACCCGCGCGTACGCCCGCATCCTCGTCAACGGCCGCTTCAACGAACACGAGGAGGGCCTTCGACACCGAACTCGACGACGGCGACCGGATCTCGCTGGTCTACCCCTTCATCTTCTGCCGTTGACGGCCGCCGTCCCGCCTCCGGCGAGGCGGGCGGTGACACACCCCTCCCGGAAGCGCTCGCCGGTGGCTCGCGGTTGATCCGTCCGACGCCCCTACCGCCGACCGATGGCAGAGAGCGAATTCGACGCGACGGCGGCCGAGGTCGAGGAGGTCATCCGGAACCGGCGCTCGGTCCACGACTACAGCGACGAGACCGTAGCCGACGAGACGCTCCGGGGCGTGTTCGATCTGGCCCGGTACACGCCGTCGGGGTACAACCTCCAGCCCTGGGAGTTCGTCGTCCTCCGGTCGGACGGGGACCGCGAGGCGCTGGCGGAGTGCGCCCACGGCCAGGAGCACGTCGTCGACGCTCCCGTGGGGGTGATCGTCCTCGGGAACACCGACCCGGCGGCCCACGCCGACCGCGTGTTCGACGACTGGCTGGCGAAGGGCTACCTCTCCGACGAGGAGACCCGCGACGCCCTCGTCGAGCAGGTCAGGGAGTGGCGCGACCGCTCCGAGGACGAGAACCGCCTCTGGACCACCCGATCGACGGCGCTGGCGGCGATGACGGTCATGTACGCCGCCCGGTCGAAGGGGCTCTCGACGTGTCCGATGGAGGGGTTCGACCCCGAGGCGGTCCGCGAGCGATTCGAGATCCCGGACCGCTTCGAGCCGGTGATGCTGCTGACGATGGGCTATCCCGCCGAGGGCGCCGACGACCGCGAGGGTCCCCGGAAGTTCCGCCGCCCGGTCGACGAGATCGTTCACGTCGGCGGCTTCGACGACAGCGAGTAGCGGCGCACGCTCCCGGACGCCGGCAACTGCCGCGCGCCGCGAGCGTCCGCTCGCGGTCGAGGCCGCGCTTCGCGTTCGTGGAGCGCCCGCGGACCCGGGTCGGTCCGCGGGACCGACCACCGGTGACGTCCCGGAACGTCAGCGTTTTGCCGACCCCTCCGACAGGTCGGACGTGGCGAGCGAGACCGTCCCCGAGACGTTCGCGCCGAGACGGAGCCCCCCGGGCCCCCGCCGAGCGCGCCGGTCCCGACCGGCGGGAGGGCGGCCGTGAGCGCGAGCTACCGTGACGCGGCGCTGTTCGTCGCGCTGACCGTGCTGTGGGGGTCGTCGTTCACCGCGATCAAGGCCGGGCTGTCGTACTTCCCGCCGGTGCTGTTCGCGGCGTTCCGGTACGACCTCGCGGCGCTACTCATGCTCGGATACGCGGCCTACGCGACCGACCGGTGGCGCCCACGGGGGCGCGGCGAGTGGACGCTCGTCGGAATCGGCGGCGCGCTGATGATCGCGGCCTACCACGCCTTCCTGTTCGTCGGCGAGCAGGGGACGACCAGCGCTGCGGCGGCGATCATCGTCAGCCTCTCGCCGATCCTCACGACCGGGTTCGCGCGGGCGATCCTCCCGGAGGAGCGGCTCACGGCCCTCGGGATCGCCGGGCTGCTGTTGGGGTTCGCCGGCGTCGTCGTGCTGAGCGACCCCAACGACGTCCTCGCCCGCCGGAGCGTCTCCGAACTGCTGGTGTTCGCGGCCGCGGCGTCGTTCGCGCTCGGGAGCGTCCTCACCCAGCGCGTCGAGGCGGACCTCCCCATCGAGACGATGGAGGCGTGGTCGATGGGGCTGGGAGCGCTCCTCATGCACGCCGCGAGCCTCGCGATCGGCGAGGCCGTCGCCGACGTCCGGTGGACCCCCGAGGGCGTCACCGCCCTGGTCTACCTCGTCGTCGCGGCCAGCGCGCTGGGCTTCCTGATCTACTTCCGCCTGCTCGAGCGCCTCGGCCCCATCGAGATCAACCTGGTCTCCTACGCCGCCCCCGTCGCGGCGGCGGTCACCGGCGTCGTCTTCCTCGGGGAGGTCCCGTCCGCCCGGTCGGTCGCCGGCTTCCTCCTCATCGTCGCGGGGTTCCTCCTGATAAAGCGCCGGGCGCTCCGCCAGGAGGTCGGTCGGCTGACCCTGCGGCGACACGACTGACCCGCGTCCGACCGCGGGTGTGGCCTCCTTCCCGGCGCTGTCGAACGCGGTCCGTTCCCCGCCTTCGAGCGGGCGAATCGACCGACCGACCGCCGGTGGCCCCGCAGACTTAAGTCGGGCGAAGAGAAAGTAACGGTATGGCCGCATACGGTCGGCCGACGCTGCGAGACCTGTTCGACGAGGCCCCCACTCCCCACATCGCCCACCCTCCTCGAACCCACCACCGTGATTACTACGTCGCGAGCGACGGCTCCTTCCGGGAGGGCGAGTCGGGCGGACTGGGCGTCGTGATCGAAACCCACGACGGCGAGCGGGTCGCCCGTCGGTCCCTGCCCGACGACGTCCCCGACAACAACGTCGCCGAGTACCGCGCGCTCCACCTCGGACTCGACATCCTGGCCGCCCGGACGCCCGGCGACGCCAGCGTGGGTATCCTCGTCGACCACGACGACCTCGCGGCGAACGTTAACCGCGCTGCGATCGCCGCCCGCCAGCCCGGCCTCGGGCCGCCCCACCCCTACCGCGTCCCGGCGACCACCCGGAACCACTGGCGGGGGATCCGCGCCCGGGTCGCCGGCTTCGCCGAACTCCGGGCCGCCCGCATCGACAGCCGCGAGAACCCCGCGCACTGCCTGGCGAACGCCCCCGACCAGTACGCGTTCGTCAACCGCGAGGCCGACCGCTGTGTCCTTCCCTCGACCGTGGCCGAGGACCGCCCCCCGCAGTATCCCCCGCCCTCGCGGGCCGACCGACCCGGCAACGCCAGCGACTGACGCCCCCTCCCCGCTCGCCGCTCCCGACGGCTACTCTCCCCGGGTCGCTCGGGCGGTCAGCCCCTGCTCAGTACTCACCGCCGTGCTCGACCCGCGCGCCCTCGTTGCGCGGCGCGGCGACCGACACCTCGCCGTCGACGCCGACCGCGTCGAGGGCGTCGACGGCCGCCTGGCGGGCCGCGTCAGCGTTCGCCCGGTCGGTGACGCCGTAAACCGCCGGACCCCAGGAGGACTGACCGACACCGGCGACCGCAGGCACGCCCCGCAGCGCCTCGATGAGTTCGCCCGCCGGCGGCCGGTAGACGCCGCCCTGCTCGTCGGCGTACCAGGCGCCGTTGAGGCGGCCGAACTCGGCGACCGCCCGGCCGAACCGCTCGCGGTCGCCGGCCGCGACCGCGGGCAGCACCCGCCGCAGGAGCACGCCGGCCAGTTCGTCGGCCACCGCGGGGTCGGCCCCCTCGACGACCGCCCGCATGCTGTCGTCCTCCTCGCGACCGTGTCTCCCCCGCCCCTCGGGGACGACCAGCAGGAACCGCCAGTCGTCGGGGACGTCGTGGCGCGCGAGCACCGGCGGGACGGTCCACTCGCCGGGCGGGGGCGGCGCGGGGGTGAACCGCTCGGTGGGGTGGCCGGCGTCGGCGACGAACCCGCCGGCCTCGAAGGTCGCGACGCCGACGCCGCTCCGCCC
>PXRR01000069.1:10320-17732 GCA_003021975.1 Halobacteriales archaeon QS_5_70_17
GCCCCTCGACGAGACGGACCCGCGCGCCGGGGACGTCCAGCAGCGAGACGGCGCGCCGGGCGCTCGCCGCCAGTTCCGGGTCGGCGTCGACCGCGTCGGCGGGTTCGGCCTCCACGACGACGCGCGGTTCGGCCAGCGCGACGCCGACCCCACCGTAGAGGCGCTGCCGCGCCAGCGACAGGTTCTGGAAGCCAGCGTGGATCCGCGCCCCGGTCGCGACTCGCGCCCTGTCTCCGGCCATCGTCCGCACCTGACGGGCCGGGGGCTTTCGGGTTTCGCCACCGGAGAGACGTGCCGCCCGCCGCGGGACCGACGGCGAAACCGGTCGGCGGTCGCGGGTCAGTCGTCTCGCGTCTCACTTCCGCTCCCGTTCTCGCCGTCCCAGTCCCGGAAGTACCCGCTCCCGCCGCCCGGATCGCGCCCGAGCGCGTAGCGGGCGTAGCCGGCGGCGTAGCGCGCGAACAGCCCGAGGTACCCCTCCTCGCGCTGGCGGCGCGGCGACGTCTCGACCCACGCGTGGCGGTCGTAGAGCACCCGCCCCCGGCGAGCCATCCGCAGCGAGCAGTCGGTGTCCTCCATGAACGGGAGCGACTCGTCGAACCCGCCGGCGGCGAGGAACGGTCCGCGGCGGTACGAGCAGTTGTTCCCCGAGGCCTGCACGAAGCCGACCGGCCAGGAGACGCGGTACCACCAGTCCGAGAGGACCCGGAAGAGCAGGTCGTCCCGGTGCGTGCCGTCGAGCGGCCGCAGCGGTCCCCCGACACCCACGACGCTCCGCTCGCGGTAGTGACTCCGGTGGCGATCGACCCACCCCGGACCGACGACGGTGTCGGCGTCGGTGAAACAGACCACTTCGGCGTCGGCGGCCCGGGCTCCCCGATTGCGGGCGGCGGCGGGACCGGCCTCGCGGTCGTCGTCGAGCACGCGGTCGGCGGCGGCGTGCTCACGGGCGACGCGGGCGGTGCCGTCGTCGCCACCGACGACGACGATCACCTCTCCGGGCTGACCGGCCAGCGCGTCGAGCGCCCGCTCGATCCCCCGGCGCTCGTTGTACGCCGGGATCACGACGGCGGCCTCCATGGTCCAACGGCGCGGGCCGCCAGCAAAACACTGGCGGTCGACGGGGTCCGCCTCCTAATTCGATCCGATCTGATCCGACCCGGGTGGGCCTGGACCGCCCGGTCACTCGCCGGCGGCGTCGGCGCCGTCGGCGCTCCCCTCCCCGTCGCTCCCGCCGTCGACGCCCGCCCCAACCGGGTCCGATCCGTCTCCCGGCGCGGCGCTGACCTCCGGGCTGATCCCCTCTCCGCGGAGCAGGTCCGCGATGACGTACCGGACGAGGTGGAACGCGCCGATCACGAGGATCGGACCGAGGAAGATTCCGTACCAGCCGAAGAGGAGGGTCCCGCCGATGTACGCGAAGACCATCAGGCCTCGGTGGACGTTCCGCCCGGCGATGTACGGCAGGACGAACGTCAGCGGGATGAAATCGAGGAAGAGAAACGCCACGGCGAGCAGCGCCGTCGGGTAGACCAGCAGGTCGTCGGGGGCGGCCAGCGCGGTCGCGTAGAGGTAGGCGACCACCGGGACGTAGACGAGTTTCCCCACGACGATGGGGACGATGCTGGCGATGCCGGTGAGCACGCCGAGGACGACCGGCAGCGGGACGTGCAGCGCCGCGGGGGCAAAGAGGTTGTAGCCGGTGTAGGTGATCACCGAGAGGACGCCGATCAGCGAGATGAAGACGATGTTGCTGAAGTACACCGACGCGAGATCGGTGTCGACGGCCGCGAGGTAGGCGTGGGCGGTGCTGCGCCCGCCGACGGCGTCGCGGAACCAGGCGGCGATCCGGTGGTCGTCGGCGAGCAGGTAGTAGACGAGCGTGAGCATCAGGAAGAGGTGGACGATCCCGTTGGCGATCATCCCGACGACGCCGACGGCCGCGCCGATCACCTGCGCGAAGCCGTTCTCGCGCAGTCGCGCGAGCAGTTCCCGGGGGTTCCGTAGCTGCTCGGAGACGTCGGTCAGCTGTCCGAGCTGAACGTCGACGTAGGGCTCGATCAGGTCCCGGATCCCCGGATCGAGGAGGACGTCCAGGTTGCTCGCCGCGATGAACCCCACGTAGCCGATCATGGCCAGCAGCGGCACGACGACGACGGCCATCGTCAGCCCCGCCGCGGTCCCCGGCGAGTCGACCCGCGACTCGACGCGGCGGTTGATCGGCCGGACCGCGTAGTAGAGAAAGAGCCCGAAGGCGAGCGTCCCGACGAAGCTGTAGGCGACGAACAGCGACAGTCCGGCCACCGCGAGGATCAGCGCCCACCAGGCGCGGTCGGCGCGACCGCTGGGCAACACGGCGCTCATCGTTTCCCGTCGATCGATGACGGGCCCCGGGGGACGCTACCCCCGAACCCGGCGATCTGCTCACCCGTCGGTGCCATACGAACGCCTGTCGGCGCCGCTACTTCAGTGTCCGCCCGACCGGGACCGGCGCCGCCGTAGGTACAATCCGCGTCGTACCTATGGTCGGACTTATGAGCGAGTGACCCGTCGCACCGAACGGATCCGCCGTTGGGTGACGGCCGTCCTCCCCCTCCGACGCGGCCGTACGGTGGATTCACCCTCCCCTCTCGGCACCTCGGTCCCTCGCGGACGGTGGCCGCGAGGGGCTCTCTCCGATACCGCGCGTCCGCCGCCGGCCCCTGGCACCCGGCGGCCGGACGCGGTCTCCTTCGACGATCCGGCGCTCTCCGAAGGCTCCGCCTATCCGTCGGCGCTCCCCTCCCCGTCGTCCCCGGACCTGGATCCGGGGCCGGAACCGGGACCGGACCCCGAGGCGCCCCGCGCGGGACCGACGCCCGATCCCGCGGCCCCCGAGTCGGGAGGCGCCCCGTCTTCGGACGGCGTGACCCGTTCTTCGATGTCGGCCGCCAGTTCCGCGTGCGGGTCGTCGTTCATGAACTCGACGTGGCTGTGGGCCTGTTCTGCGACGCTCGTCCCCCGGTACTGGAACAGCGGCGCGTCGCAGATCGGACACGTCGTCACGTCGACGTCGGCGGCGGATCCGGCCGCGGCGACGCGAGCGTCCCCGAGGGTCCGCATCGCGCCGGCGGCGTAGTCGGTCGTCGCCGGCGCGAACTCCCGGTCGATCTGGGCCATCAGCGCCCGCGCCCAGTCGCGGGCGTCGGTCCGGTCGTCGATCGGACCGTCGGGGGCGAAGTCGTCCTCGACGATCCCGTCGGCGGCACTCGCCCGCCGGACGGCGACCCCGTAGTCGTCGGTGACGGCGACCTCGATGTCGAGATACCGGTGGTTGTACCGCCACACCGACGCCTCGTCGGCGCGGAGTTCCCAGTCCGCCGGCAGGTCCTCTACGAGTGCCATGATACCCCGTGTGTGGCCCGGGAACTTCTATCACGCGGTCGGCCGTGATTCCCGGTGAGCTTATGTAATCTCGGTAACTACTTACGGGGAATATACCCCATGATCGACTATCCCGGCCGCGGAGACGGTCCGACGCCATGACCTCGAACGTCCCCGACGTCGGATTCGAGACGCTCGTCGAGCACTCCTCGGACGTCATCACCGTCCTCGACGAGGCCGGTACGATTCGCTACCAGAGCCCCTCTGTCGAGCGCGTTCTCGGGTACGGGCAGGCGGCCCTGGTCGGCGAGGACACCTTCGAGTACGTCCACCCGTCCGACCGGAGCGCGGCCCGGACCGCCTTCGAGAAACTGGTCCGCGAGGGGGACCTGTCCGACACGGTGGAGTTCCGGTACCGCCGCGCCGACGGGTCGTGGGTCTGGCTGGAGGCCAGCGGTAGCGCCGTCTCGGGGAGGACCGCCGGCAGCTACGTCGTCAACTCCCGAGAGATCACCCGCCGGCGCCGCCAGCAGGAGCGGCTCCGGGAGCGCGAGCGCACGCTCCGGGCCATCTACGAGGCGAGTTCCGACCCCGACCGTTCGTTCGGCGATCGGGTCACGTCGCTGCTGGAACTCGGCCGCGACGTCATCGACACCGACCACGCGACGCTCTCGCGGATCGACGGCGACGACTACTGCTTCCAGGTCGTGCAGTCGCCCGACGACGACCTCCGATCGGGCGACGTGATGCCCCTCGCCGGGACCTTCTGCGAGCGAGCGGCCGCCACCGAGCGGACGGTCGTCTTCGCCGACGTCGCGCGGGACGCCCCCGAACTGACTGACCGGGCCAGCTACGAGGCCCTCGGGATCGGCTGCTACCTCGGCGCGCCCGTGTTCGTCGACGGCGAGGTGTACGGAACGCTCTGTTTCTACGACGAGGTCTCCCGAACGGACCCCTTCTCCGAGTGGGAGGTCGCGCTCGTGGACCTCATGAGCCAGTGGGTGAGCCACGAACTCACCCGCCGGCGCGCCCGGGAGCGTCTGGAGCGACAGAACGAGCAGCTCGAGCGGTTCGTCTCGATCGTCTCTCACGACCTCCGGAACCCGCTGACGGTGATCGACGGCTCGCTCCGGCTGGTCGAGGAGACGAGCGACCCGAGACACCTCGACCGCTGCCGGGGTGCGGTCGACCGGATGCGGCGGTTGGTCGAGGAGGTGCTGACGCTGGCGCGCGCCGGCGAGCGAGTCTCCGAGCCGGAACCCGTCGCTCTCTCGTCGGTCGCCGAGGCGTGCTGGGGAGCCGTCGCGACCGGCACAGCGACGCTCACCGTCGAGACCGAGGGGACAGTCCTCGCCGACCGGAGCCGGCTGCGCCAGCTCTTCGAGAACCTGTTCCGGAACGCGGTCGAACACGGTTCGACGAGCAGCCGAACGGAGCCCGCCGGCAGTCCGGAACACGGTTCCACGGGTAGTCGGACGGAGTCCGACGACAGCCCGGAACGCGATCGAACGAACGGTCGCTCGGCGTCAGAGGGCGGGCCCGACCGCGAAGCCGGGACGGTGACTGTGACCGTCAGCGAACTGAGCGACGGCGACGGGTTCTACGTGGAAGACGACGGGCCGGGGATCCCCGAGGGCGAGCGCGAACGAGTCTTCGAGGACGGCTACTCGACGGTCGAGGGCGGGACCGGGTTCGGGCTCAACATCGTCCGGGAGATCGCCCGCGCCCACGGCTGGGAGGTCCGCGTGACCGAGAGCGCGGCCGGCGGCGCCCGCTTCGAGATCACCGGGGTCGACTGCGCGCGGTGACTGGCGCGCCGGCGAGCGCCGTCGATGGAAGGGACGACGGCGCGGCGCCGGCGCGCTCCGCCGGAGGCCGGCGATAGCGAGCGGGCCCCGGTCGACGCGACGCGACGCGATGAGGCCGGCCAGTCGCCGTCCGACTGCGGATCGAGTCCGGCGGCGGACGCGATCAGGCGGGCGGTCTCCCGGTCGGCGCTGATCACCTCCCCGAGGCCGTCGACCACGGCGATCACCCGGTCGTCTTGGACGGACGCCGAGGCGGTCCGCCCGCGGCGGCTCCGCTCGGCGACGACCTCGTCGCCCTCGACCGCGAGAGCCTCGACCAGCGCTCGAACCGCCGTCTCCAGGTGGCGCGCGCTCGGGTCTGGAGACGCCCGAGAGCCCCACGCTCTCAAGGTCGTTCCTGTACCCGCTCGCCTCCGGCGGGACCGCGGGCGGAACTGTCGGATCGCGCCCGGAGTTCGAGAGCCTGTTCCGGAGGTACTGCTCGGCCCAGTCGGGGTCGGTCTCGTCGGTCATGGCTGGGGACCGGACTCGCGGTGCCGTCCGGTCTATTCCCGAGCGTTGGTCCGGGAGCGGAGAGAAAGCGCAGCCGGGCCCCGGGTGCCCCGATCGGGTGCGATCCGGTCCGCCTCGACTCGCCTCGGTGCGTGGGTCATCGACTCCGACTCCCGGCCCGGCGGTCCGATCGGAGGTCGGCGGGGAGGCCCGCGGCGCTCACTCCCCTACGGTCCGCCCGGTGACGTCCTCGAAGTATCTGAGCAGCGCCGCCATGTCCTCGTCGCCGTGGCCCAGCGCCCGCGTGGCGTTCGCGGCCTCGCGGGTCGCGGCGGTCGCCGGCAGGGGGACTGCCCGCTCTCCGGCGGCGTCGAGGATCAGGTCCAGGTCCTTGAACAGGTGGTCGACCGGGAACTGCGGGTCGAAGTTTCGCTCGCGGACGACCGGCGCCTTGTAGTCGTACAGCGGCGCGCCGACGACGCCCTCCCGGATTACTTCCAGGACCTCGTCGAGCGGGAGGTCCTGAGTCTCGGCGAACGCCAGCGCCTCCGAGAACCCCTCCATCAGCACGCCGATCATGAGGTTCGTCGTGAGCTTCATGTTCGTCCCGTCGCCGACGCCGCCGACGCGGCGGACGTCCCCGAAGACCTCCACCAGCGGGCGGACCTCCGTCAGGACGTCGTGGTCGGCGCCGGCGAGCACGAGCAGTTCGCCCTCCTCGGCGGGGCCGACGGTCCCGAGGACCGGTGCGTCGACGAATCGGCCGCCGGCGGTCCGGACCGCCCCCTCGACCGCCTCCGTCGCGTCCTCGGAGACGGTGCTCGCGTCGACGAGGACGCCGCCGTCCAGCCCCTCGACGACGCCTCCCTCCCCGAGAGTCACCTCGCGCAGCGCCTCGGGACCCGTGACCATGGTGACGACCGCGTCGCTCTCGGCCGCGAGGGCGGCCGGCGTGTCGTAGGTCGCCACCCCGGCGTCGGCGAACGGTTCCATTCGTGAGTCGGTGCGGTTGTAGACGCCCAGGTCGTAGTCGGCCGCCTCGACGTTCCAGGCCATCGGCGCCCCCATCGCACCGAGGCCGACGAAGCCAACGCGTTCCAGATCGGAGTCCATAGAGGAGGGTTCGCACGCCGACCCGTAATGCGTTCTGGGAGGGGTTCGAGGAGAGGAGTCGAGATGCCGCCGCCGTTCCGCTCACCGGGCGAACGTACCCTCGAAGACCAGTGCGCTCCCTACTCCACTGGTTGGCCGCGTCGTGATTCGGTTGCCTGCCGCGCCGAGTGATCCGCTCGTGGAGGTAACGGTAGACGGGGAACAGGTAGTCCTCGAGGCGCCCCGTCACGCCCGTGGAACTCGTGCAGACGGGCACCGGAACGCCCGCCCCCTCTGCGAGGTCGACGACGCGGTCGGGCGTGCTGCCGAGCACCCACTGGCGCAGGCGGCGGTCCCGCGACGCGCCGATCACGAGCACGCCGCCGTTGTCCGCCGCCTGCTCGACGAGGCCTTCGGCGACCGTCGAAGCGGTGACCTCCTGGACGGAGACGAAAGGTCCTCGCCGAACTGAGCGACCGTCCCCTCGGGGGTCTCGGCGGTCCCGCCGTCCAACGGATCGACCGACACGGCGTCGCAGAGAGCGTCGTACTCGACTTTCCTGGTGAGCGCGACGTGTTCTTGGGGGGAGCCCATGACGATGGGGTCGGCGTCGCTGTTGCGCGGCTAACCCCCGCTCCCGATCGGAGAATTCAGGCG
>PXRR01000069.1:17772-21342 GCA_003021975.1 Halobacteriales archaeon QS_5_70_17
GTAAAACGAGGGATGGGACCGTTGAGATTCGAACTCAAGTCCGACGCACCCCATGCGCCGAGGATACCAAGCTACCCCACGGTCCCGCTACACATCGACCGACGGTACTCCCCGGATTAAGCCCTTCGTTTCGCGATTCAGATCAGTACCCGTTCGAGGTCGACGACCGTCCCCGACTCGGCGTCGGGATCGCCGACTAGACGACCGAGACAGACTGCGGCCCCGTCGGGGGTGTAGCACGCGACGAGCGCCCCCTCCCTCTCCCCCTCGTCGGCGTCCGGGGCCGCGGGGGGACGCCGGCCGACCGTCTCCGCCGCCGCGAGCGCCTCGGGGGCCGTTCCGGCGAGCACGCCCGGAGCGTACACCGGCGCCCCTTCGCCGATCTGGCGGGCGGCGCTGGGCGCGACCGTCAGGCCCGGCAGGTCGACCAGCGCGCGTTCGGCGGGCGCGACGCAGTCACGGAGCGGTCCCTCGTCGCCGTCCTCGGCGAACGCGAGCGCGTCGGTGACGTCGTGCATCGAGGCGAGGGCGCGGTCGTCGAAGGGCGCGGTCTCGATCCGCCGGAGGTCGCCCATGTGCGCGCCGGTCCCCAGCGCCAGTCCGAGGTCGTGACAGAGCTTTCGGACGTAGGTACCGCTCTCGCAGCGCACCCGGAGCAGCGCACGGCGCTCCTCGCGTTCGAGGACGGTCAGTTCGTGGATCGTCCGGGTGCGAAGCCGCCGGGCGACGGCGCTCTTCCGGGGGGGCTTCTGGAGGACCGGTCCCTCGAACTCCGCGAGGACGGCCTCGAAGTCCGCCGGCGGCGGCCCGTGGAGTTCGAGCACCGCGACGTACCCCTTCGCGCTGTCGTCGAACACCTGCGCCGCGCGGGTGGCGTCGCCCAGCAACACGGGGAGACAGCCCGTCACCTTCGGGTCGAGGGTACCCGCGTGGGCCGCCCGCCCGACCCCCGGTCCGCCGACGGCCTCACAGGCCGCGCTCGCGCGCTCGCGCAGCCACGCCGCCACCTGGTGGGAGGAAGGGCCGGGGGGCTTGTCGAGGGCGACGACGCCGAAGGTCAGCAGGTCGGCGAGCGACCGGTCGTCGGGGGGTCCTCGACCCCCGTCTCGGCCTCCTCCCATGGGTTCAGAAGTCGTAGCGTACGCCGGCGACGGGCTGTTTCCCCTCGTCGAGGGCGGGGTCGTAGGCGTCGAGGAATCCGCGGATCGAGTCGACCACTCCCCGGGGTCCGAGGCGGGCGGTGTTGATCGTCAGGTCATAGATCGAGAGGTCGGTAATGTCGATGCTGTAGTACTCCTCGTAGCGGCGCGCCTCGCTGTCGGCGCGGGCGACGGTCTCCTCGCGGGCGGCCTCGGGGGACTTGTCCTCGCGGTCGGCGATGCGGGCCGCCCGGACCGACAGCGGCGCGTCGAGCCACAGGCGGAAGTCGGCGTACTCGCCGGCCATCCACCCCGCGAGCCGCGACTCCAAGACGAGGTCGTCGCGCTCGCGGGCGGTCGTCCGGAGGCGGCGATCGAGGTCGCGGTCGATCTGGTCGTCCTCCTCGGCCATCCGGTTGAACTCGACGGTCGAGACGCCCCGCTCGTCGGCCAGCGACCGGAAGATGTCGCCACCGCTGACGTGGTCGTACCCCAGCGCGTCCGCGAGCGCCGCCGCGGCGGTACTCTTGCCGCTGCCAGCGGGGCCGGAGACGGTGATCAACATGGTCCAACTCGGGGGGTCGGGGTAAAAGACGTTGTTCTCTTCGAGCGGTTCGCGGGTGTCAGAGAGGTGAGACGGAGGGGGCGTGAAAGGGGAGAGGAACGGTCGGACGGGGCGGTGAACCGGCGGAGTCAGCCCGTCGGCGTCGTCGAGATGTTCAGCGCCTTCCGGAGCAACTGGGTGAAGCCCATCGAGCAGACGAAATACCAGATGATCCACGCGGGGAAGACCAGCGCCGAGGCGGTCCAGTCGGTCTGACCGATCAGCGGCATCGTCACGGTCCCCAGTTCGCTGCCGTTCTCGAGGATCATCCAGTAGAGCCAGAGGAACACGGGGATGGTCAGCAGCATGATCCACACCATCGGGCGGAACTGCTCTTTCATCATCCCCATCTGGTCGCCCATGGCCTCCATGCGCTCCTCGTTGATGCGCTCGACCTCCTCGTCGTCGCCGCGCTTCTTGGCCTCCTTGTACCGCTCCTGGATGTCGCTCATCCGCTCCTGGTACTCGCCCATCTTCTCGGTGTTCATCAGATTGGCCTGCAGGAGCGTCGAGTACAGCCCCGTGACCATCGCCAGCACCAGGACGACCGCGTAGAAGGGCAACACGTCGTTCAGCGGCCCCAGCACGACGTCGAGGGTCCCCCCGACGGCGTTGCGGACCGACCCTACGGAGTAGCCGACGAACATGCCGAGCGCGCCGACCGCGGCGGCCTTGTCGTACGACGACCAGCCCGAGTCGTCCTCGTCGGCGCTTCCCGAACTCGGACTCGAACTCCCGGCGCTCGCGGTCGTCGCCGCGGCGCCGGAGGGACGGCGAAGCCGTCCCCGTCGGCGTTCCGGAGGATCCCCTTCTCGATGAGCCGCCCCCACTGGCCGCTCGTGAGGTCGCCCTCCACGTCGGCCCACTCGACGGTCCCGCCGTTGTCCCCGGCGCGGTCGAGCACCACTCGGAGGGCGTGCTCCATGTCGGGGTCCTCGTCGGTGAGGTCCTCGACTTTCTGCGCTACGCGTGCCATTGCGACCCGGTAAGCAACGGGCCGTTATCAACCCTGTGCACCGGACTCGCCGGCGACCCTCGCGGCGCGTCCGGGAGTCCTGCCGCCCGATCGGACGACGGGCGGACGTTACCCGTCGTCGAGGGCGACCTCGATCGTCGCGTCGAGGTCCTCCCAGACCTCATCGGGGGACCGGTCGCCGTCGACCCGCTCGACCAGTCCCCGCTCCTCGTAGAAGTCGATCACGGGCGCCGTGTTCTCCTCGTAGACCTCCAGGCGCTCCTGGACGGTCTCCTCGGTGTCGTCGTCGCGCTGCACGAGGCGGTCGCGCACCTCGGGGTCGTCGGGCATGTTGTACTCGACGTGGTAGTTCTCGCCGGTCTCGGGGTCGACCCGGCGTCCGGTCAGGCGGTGGACCAGTTCCTCGCGGCCGACCTCGAGCAGGGCGATCAGGTCGAGGTCGGTCTGGCTGTCGAGGTACTCCGCCTGGGACTCGTTGCGCGGGTAGCCGTCGAGCACGAACCCGTCGGCGTCGGCGAGCGCCGTCACCACGATCTCGTTGACCACGGGGTCGGGGACCAGTTCGCCCGCCTCCATGTACTCGCGGGGGGTACCGTACTCCGTCTCGATGTCCTTGTTCGCGCGGAGCGCGTCCCCGGTCGTGATGTGTTCGACGTCGTACTCCTCGACGATGTTCTCGCTCTGGGTGCCCTTGCCGGCGCCCGGCGGACCCATCAACACGAGTCGCGGGTTGCTGTCGCTCATACCGGGGGCACTCCCCGACGGGTAAAAAGGCTTGTAGGAACCGTCACGAATCGCGGGGGGGTTCCCGTTCCCGATCCCCGCCCGACTACCCACGCCGCGGCTTTTTG
>PXRR01000069.1:21449-27923 GCA_003021975.1 Halobacteriales archaeon QS_5_70_17
ACCCCCGGGCACCGCGAGCGACTCGACGACCTGCTCGGGGAGTTCCCCGTGTTCAAGATCGAACAGCCGGCGACCCGGAAGGCCCCCGAGGGGGTCGTCCACGTCTCGGCCATCGCGGACCCGAAACACGCCGCCGACTTCGTCGAGGGGGTGTTCCGGCGGGTGTACGGCGCCGGCGAGGGCTACGAACTCCGCGTCGTTCGGATCTGAGAAACAGCGACTTTTCGGGACCGGGCCGGGAAGTAGGCGCGAATATCTATCGTCATCGTCGGCGACGACATCGGGACGCCCCTGGTCGAAATCGCCACCAGGGGAGCAACGAGGTTGTCGCCGTCGAGCGCGACGCCGAGCGCGCCGAGACGATCACGACGGAGTTCGACTGTCTCGTGATCAACGACGACGCGACGGTCAAGGGGACGCTGCTCGACGCCGGCACCGACCCGCGGGCGCGCTCATCTCGACGACCGACCGGGGCGCGGCCAACATCGTGGTCTGCCTGCTGGCCCAGGAGCTCTCGGTGCCCGAGGTGGTCTCGGTCGTCCACAACCCCCGGCACACGGAGCTGTTCCGGCGGATCGGCGTCGGCACGATAGAGAACCCCCAGCGGCTCGTCGCCGAGTACCTCTACCGAGCGGTCGAGCGCCCGAGCATCGTCGACTACGTGCGGATCGACGACCGCGCCGAGGTGTTCGAGACCGGCGGCGGCGAGGACGCCCCCGTCGCCGGGCGGACGCTCCAGCAGGCCGCCGCCGAGGGGCTGTTTCCCGGCGACGCTGCACGCACTGTTCGAGTCGATGAGCGGCTGGACCGGGTCGGGGCTGACGATGGCCGTCCACGGGCCGTCGCTCCCGCGGGCGATCCAGTGGTGGCGCTCGCTGATCCAGTGGGTCGGCGGCGTCGGCGTGATCGTCTCCGCCCGTCTCGATTCTCGCCCGTCCGGGCAGCGGGAGCTACGCGCTGTACCGCAGCGAGGCCCGCGAGGAGAAGATCCACCCCGGCGTCGTCTCGACGGTCCGGACGGTCTGGACGATCTTCCTGGGGTACACGCTCGTGTCGGTCGTCGCGATGTTCCTCGCCATCTCGCTGCCCGGCGGCCAGTACGGCCAGTCGCTGTCGACCTTCGAGCGGTTCTGGCAGGCGCTGAATCACGCCATAACCGGGCTGGCGACCGGCGGGTTCTCCGTCACCGACGACTCGATCGGGGCCTACAACTCCCCGCTGATCGAGGGCGTGCTGCTCCCGATCATGGCGCTGGGCGCCATCGCCTTCCCCGTCCACTGCGTCGTCCTCAGAGACCACGACCCCGGGAAGCTCCGGGACCGCGTGAGGACCTCCAGACGCGCTGGCTGTTCGTCCTCTTCGGGGTCGGCAGCCTCCTGCTGTCGGTACAGCTCGCGCTCGCGGTCGGTCCGGAGGGGTTCGGGGGTACCGTCGCCGCCGCCGCGCCCGGCCTCTCGTCGGCGCAGGTCGACGCGGTCCGAGACGCCGCCTTCCAGTTCATCAGCGCGCTGTCGTGTATCGGCTTTCAGTCCTCGCCAATCGGCGAGTGGGCCGCCGGTGGGAAGCTGATCGTCTCGACGGCGATGGTGCTGGGCGGCGCCGCCGGGTCGACCGTGGGCGGCATCAAGGTCATCCGAGGGTACACGGTCGTTCGCGGGATCGTCCGGCAGTTCGCGCGCGTGTTCCTGCCGGGCAACGCCGTCGTCGCCCGGATCGGCGACCGGACGCTCGACCGGACGGCCATGGAGCGGGAGTTCTCCGAGGCGGCCATCGTCACGCTCCGCTGGCTGGGGCTGCTCGTCGTCGCCAGCGTCGTGCTCGTCAACGTCGCCGGCCCGGAGTTCGGCTACGCCGACGCGCTGTTCGAGGTCGCGAGCGCGCAGGGCAACGTCGGCCTCTCGGCGGGCGTCACGGGACCGTCGATGCACCCCGCCGCCGAGTTCATGTTCGTGCTCAGCATGTGGGTCGGTCGGCTGGGGACTATCCCCGTGCTCGTCTTCCTCTGGGCGGGGCTGTACGGGCTCGATCCCCAGGTCGCCGGGGGACCGGGCGGTCGCGGCGTCGGCCGGTGGGGGTCGCCGCTGGCCCGGGTCGCCCTCCGATCGCTAGCGGGGCTCCGTTAGCGACGCGAGTACCGGGGGAATCCCCGGGCCGTGTGAGAAAGACCGCGTACAGCTCCGTGAACCGCGAGAACTCGCGGTGCCCCGGAACCGGGCCGACGACGCCGAACTCCGGGCATTAACATCCCGCTCCGCTTTCGGATCCTCGGCCGACGCTCCGCCGGCGCGAGCGACCGGTCCTCCGGAGCACCGGGGCCGTCAGACCCGGTCGGCGATGGCGTCGATGTTCTCGGTCCGGGCGAACAGGATGACGTGGTCGCCGGCCTCGATGACCGTCTCCCCGCCGGGGTGATCAGGTCACCGTCACGGGTGATCGCCCCGATGACCGTCCCCGCCGGGAGGTCGGCGACGGACTCGCGGATCCGACGCCCGGCGAGCGCGCTGTCGGTCTCGACGGTGAGTTCGAGCACCTCCGCCTGGGCGCCCTCGATGATCGCGACGTTCTCGGCGTGGCGCTCGTGGGTGAACCGCGTGATCTCCTCGGCGACCGCCTCCCGGGGATTGACGGCGACGTCGACGCCGACGGTCTCGAAGAGGCCGGTGTACTCGCCGGTCTCGGTAATGGCGACGGTGCGCCCGGCACCCAGCCGCTTCGCCAGCAGCGAGGCCAGCAGGTTCTTCTCGTCGTTTTCCAGCGCCGAGACGACGACGTCGGCCTCTCCGACGTGCTCGCGCTCGAGGAACGACCGGTCGGTCGCGTCGCTCTCCATCACCGTCGTTCCGGGGAGGTCCTCGGCGAGTCGGCGGGCGCGGGCGGGGTCGCGCTCGATGAGCCGAGGTTCGAAGTCCCGGGCCTCGAGCAGGCGTGCGACCTGGTAGCCCACCTCGCTACCGCCGACGATGACGATGTCTCGGGGGCCGCCCTGCCGGGGAGCGATGTCGGCGGCGAACCCCCGGACGCTCTCGGGGCTCCCGATGACGACTACCTCGTCGTCGGCCCGGAGCACAGTCTCCCCGGAGGGGATGACGATCTCCTCGTCCCGGATGACCGCCGCGAACGTCAGCGAGTCGAAGCGGTCCTCCTCCGCGACCGTCCGGTCGGCGACCGGGCTCTCGGCGGGGATCTCGAACTGCGCCATCCGAACGACCCCGCCCGCGAAGGTGTCGACGTCCCGGGCCGCCGGGAGGCCGATCAGCTGGACGATCACCTGGGCAGCCAGCAGGACGGTACAGACCATGAAGTCGATGCCGAAGGCGTTCTCTGCGCTGCGCCACGTGTCGAGGTACTGGGTGTCCTTCACCCGGGCAATCGAGAACGGGTCGCCCGCGGTCTCGGCGGTCCCGCAGGTGACGATGTTGGTCTCGTCGTCGTCGGTGCTCGCGATGAGCATGTCGGCCTCGCCGACGCCGGCCTCCTCGAGCGTCGAGCGGTTCCCCCCGTCGCCCTGGACGGCCAGCACGTCGAGGTCGTAGGTCAGCGACTCCACGCGGTCCCCGTCGATGTCGACGACGACGACCTCGTGGTCGGCGGAGAGCCCCGCCGCGATGCTCGATCCGACCTCGCCTGCCCCGACGACGACTACGCGCACGCCGCACCTCCGAGCCCGAGCATACGCCACACCTGCGTCCACGCCGATAAATCCGTTTCTATCGGCCGAAGAGCGAAGAGGGAAGCGCCATACTGCGTCCGTCCTCGCGACGGTCATGAACGCCGACAGCGCCGCCGCCAGGGTGGTACCGTGACGGCGCTCCTCGATCACGTGCTGGTCCCGGTCGCCGAGGAGAACGACGCCCGCGCTCGCGCCCTACGACCCGGGCCGCGTGACGGTCCTCCACGTCGTCGAGAAGGGCGGCGGCACCCCGGACGAGACGCCCGTCGAACAGAGCGAGGAGGTCGCCGAGGCCGCCTTCGCGGCCGCCCGCGAGGGCGGGAGCCGCCTCGTCCAGTTGCTCGCCGGCGACCGGACGCTCTCGCTGGTGGCGGGGCTCGACCGCCCGGTGGTCTCGCTGCCCGACCCCGAGAGCGACGCCGGTTCGGCGACCGAGCGCGTGGCCGACGCGTAAGCCGGACGCTGCCCCGGACCAGGACCCGGATCCCTCTCCCGGTGGCCCGGAACGCGAACGTTCTCGTTCCAGGAGCGGTCCAATCCCTCCGGTGAGCGACGAGGAACTGGCGAAGGACCCCGGACCGCTGGCGGCGCTGACCATCGGCGTCGGGACGATGATCGGCGCGGGCGTCTTCGTGCTCCCGGAGGACGCGATCACGGGCGCGGGATCGTTCGCCGTCCTCTCGTTTCTGATCGGCGGCGGCATCGCGCTGCTGACGGCGCTGTCGGCCAGCGAACTCGGGACGGCCATGCCCCGATCCGGGGGAGCGTACTTCTACGTCAATCGGGCGCTCGGCCCGCTGTTCGGCTCGATCGCGGGGTGGACCAACTGGCTCGGCCTGGCGTTCGCCTCCGCGTTCTACATGGTCGGGGTCGGCCAGTACGTCGCGCGGACCTTCGCCGTCCAGGGCCGCGTGGGGGTCGGCGCGCTCTCGCTGTCGTATGTCCAGATCGTCGCGCTCGCGGGTGCGGCGCTGTTCGTCGGGGTCAACTACGTCGGCGCGAAGGAGACCGGTCGCCTTCAGAACGTCACCGTCGCGATCCTCGCCGTCTTCGCGATCGTCGGCGCGCTCAAAGACCCCGACCGGAACCTCCCGCGGGCGGTCATCGGGAGCGCCCTGATCGTGACGGTCATCTACGCGCTCGTGTTGTTCGTGATGAGCGCGGCCGTCGAATAAGGGTTCATCGAGGGACTGGGGGCCCAGGAGATCGCGGTCGTCGAGGTGGCGGCGCTCGTCCTCGGGCCGGCCGGCGCCGTCGCGATGCTCGTCGGCAGCCTGCTGGCGACCGCCTCCTCGGCGAACGCCTCGATCCTGGCGTCCTCGCGGATCAACTCCGCGATGGGCCGGGACCGACTGGTCACGCCCGATCTCAACGAGATCCACCCCCGGTTCGGGACGCCCTACCGGAGCATCGCCGTCACCGGCGGGCTCATCCTGCTTTTCATCGTCGTCGCGGACGTCCAGACGCTCTCGACGCCGGGGAGCATCCTCCACCTGATCATCTACGGGCTGTTGGACCTCGCGCTGATCGTCTTCCGGGGACGGAGGTCGCCGACTGCGGCCCCTCCTATCGGGTCCCACTGTATCCGGCGGCGCCGGTCGTCGGGGCGCTGGCGTCCTTCGGACTGATCGTCTTCATCGGACCGCGGATCATCCTGATCGGCGGCGGGGTCGTCGCCTTCGCCGCGCTGTGGTACTCCCTGTACGCCCGCTCGCGGACCGACCGGAGCGGCGTCCTCAGCGATTTTCGTCCGCTCGCGGACCGACGAGATGCTCGACGCCGCCGTCTCCGTCCAGCCCGACGGCGGCACCTACCGGGTGATGGTGCCGATCGCGAACCCCCGCACCTCGACCGACCTCATCACGCTCGCCAGCGCCGTCGCCAAGCAGCGCGGCGGCACCGTCGAGGCGGTCCACGTCGTCACCGTCCCCGATCAGACGGCGCTGGCGGCCGCCGACCGGATCGACGACATCGGCGCCGAGTCCGAGCGCCTGCTGGCCCGGGCCAGCGAGGACGCCGAAACCTTCGGCGCCCCCGTCGAGACCCGGACCATCGTCTCCCGTCGCTCCTACGGCGAGGTCTTCGGCGCCGCCCGCGAGCGCAACGCCGACCTCGTCGTGATGGGCTGGGGCGGCAGTCAGGGGTCGCCGGGACGGGCGGAGCGCGCCGCCGACGAGCCCGCGCGGGACATCCCCTGTGACTTCCCGGTGTTGAAAGACCGTGGGTTCGACCCCGAGCGGATCCTCGTGCCGACCGCCGGGGGGCCGGGCTCCGAACTCGGCCCCGAGGTCGGCGGCGAGGTGACGCTGCTGAACGTCGCCGACTCCGAGGAGGAGGGCCGACGGTTCCTCCGGGAGTGGGCCGACGAACCGGACCTCGCGGACGCGACCCTCCGGGTCGAGACCGGCGACGTCGAGACTGCCATCGAGCGGGCCGCCGCCGACGCGACGATGGTCGTCATCGGTGTGACCGAGCGGGGCCTGCTGCGCCGGCTGGTCACCGTGTCGCTCGTGCTCGACGTCGTCGACGAGGTGGACTGCTCGGTGCTGCTCGCCGAGCGCCGGCGCGGGCGGTCGCTGCGCGAGCGGCTGTTCGGCCGGCGCTAAACTAGGGAAACCAGCCGCGGGCGGCGTCGGCGCCCTCGACGGTGCCGGCGGCGGCGCGTTTCGCCCGGGCCGACCGGACGACGACGTACCCCTGGACGAGCGCCCAGACCGCCCAGAGGAGGTAGCCGCCGGGGCCGCTGCCGGCGACCGCGACGCTCGTGTGGAACGCCGGCAGGCCGGCGCCGGCCAGCGTCGAGC